>CANGAC010000008.1 GCA_947451425.1 Bacteriovoracaceae bacterium
GTAAGGACGGGAAGCTTTCGTCGGTTCATCATTTCTTTTTGAGAGTGCTTTCATGTTCGCAAAGCCTGCGATCGGAGAAGCTGTCACGACGGCTTCTGTTCCACCCGTGATCATGGCGTCCTGACGACCGAGCATAATCTCGGTAGCGGCGACACCGATGGCGTGCGCACTTGAAGCACAGGCCGAAGCTATCGAGAAATTGATTCCCTTAAAGCCGTAATGAATCGCCATCAGTCCTGGCGCCATATTCGGAATGACGGAAGGAATGAAGAACGGAGACACGCGACGCGGTCCCTTTTCATGCATGGCTATGATGTTCTGTTCAATGTGCGGAAATCCACCGAGACCCGTTCCGAAAACGATTCCGATTTTTTCCTGCTTGTATCCAGCTTCGAGAATGCCGGATTTGGTGATCGCTTCATCACCTGCGTGAAGAGCGTATTGGTTGAAGAGATCAAAACGATCCTGATCTTTCGGATCCATCAACTTGTCGGAGAGTTTGAAGTTCCGCACGACTCCCGCGAAGTTCACGGCCCAGCCTTCTGTCGACAACCGGTCAATAGTGGAGATACCAGACTTACCGGCCATCGCGTTTTCCCAGATTTCAGGAAGGGAGTTTCCGAGGCCGCAGATTGCGCCAATTCCAGTTACAGCTACACGATTAAGTTTCATATTTGTGTCCTTCGCCGCTTCCTTGGCATCCTGCCACCAGCGGCATACCGGTCACGCGCTTCGCGCTTCCTGACCATAAACAAAAAAGGCTCCCCGAAGGGAGCCCTGTGAGCGATTAGTGTGACTTTGATTTCAAGTAGGTGACAACATCACCGATCGACTTGAGGTTTTCTGTTTCATCTTCAGGGATCTCAACGCCGAACTCATCTTCCATCTTCATCATGAGTTCAACCATGTCCAAAGAATCAAGGTTAAGATCGTCTACGAAGCTTGTGTTGAGGCTGATGTTAGCCGAATCCATTTTTGTAGCTTCAGAAACGAGCTTGATCACTTTGTCTTGTAATTCCATTTCAATATCCTCCGAGATGAGAAATCATTAACTTAAACTGTAAAAAGTTTCAGTTAAGGTATTAGATGTACAGCCCTCCGTCAATTTTAATCACCTCTCCGGTGACATAGCTTGACGCACGACTCAGTAAGAAACATGTGAGATTAGATACTTCGTCAGTCGTTCCAAAACGGCCCAAAGGAATCGCCTTATTATATTCCTCTTTCGCCTTATCCTGGAGGGCATCGGTCATGTCTGTCTGAATGAATCCCGGACAGATCACGTTCGAGCGAAGATTACGGGAAGCGAGTTCTTTGGCGACCGATTTCGAGAAGCCAATGAGGCCCGCTTTAGAAGCTGCGTAGGCGGCCTGAGAAGGATTCCCCATGAGACCAACAATTGAGCTCATGTGAACGATCGAAACGTCCTGGGCCTTGAGGAAATTTCTCGAAAGTGCCTGAGTGACCATCATTGAACCCTTTAAGTTCGTATCGATGATCGAAGAAATTTCATCCGGCTTAAGTCTGAGAAGAAGCGTGTCTTTTGAAACGCCGGCGTTGTTCACAAGTCCTGAGATGGGAGCGACCGTTTTTGTGAATTCATCGATCGCCTTGGTCATCGCTTCGTAGTCAGTCACATCGAACTTGAGCCCCGTCGCTTTTCCGCCGGCCTTCTCGAGTTCTTCCTTGAGCGCCATCGCCTTGGCTTCATCGCCACGGTAATTGAAAACCACATGCGCACCTTGTGCGGAGAGGGCAAGAGCAATCGATTTTCCGATTCCGCGGGCGGCACCAGTCACGAGGATGACTTTATCTTTAAGGTCTGAGTAGGTTGCGATCACAGGGCCTCCACTTCGGCAAATCCAGTCTCGGTATCGAGGCTGATGACTTTAATGTTCGGATTAATTTTCTTGATGAGACCTGCGAGAACTTTCCCCGGGCCGCATTCGATGATGACGGTAGCATCGGCCAGTTTTTGAATGGAATGAGTCCACAACACTGAACCGCAAACTTGCTTTAAAAGATTCTCGCGGATCGTCTGAGGATTGGTATCAGTTGCGTACTCTTTAGCATCGACGTTCGCGATGTAATTGTAGCGGAGATTTTTAAAATCAATTTTCTCGAGAACGGGTTTGAGCTTCAATTCTGCCGGCTTCATCAGTGCGCAGTGGAAAGGAGCCGAAACCTGAAGTTCGATCGCTTTCACTCGATCATTGGTTTTTTCTCCCATGAGACGGATCGCGCGTTCGCACGCAAATTTGTCTCCGGAAATAACGATCTGAGAGGGCTCATTGAAATTGGCCGGCTGAACTTTCTCATCCGAAGTAGAAGCTGCTTCGCAGGCCTCTTTTACGGTTTCTTCCGTTTGTTTCAGGATCGCGTACATCGTTCCCTTACCGGCAGGAACAGCTTCCTGCATGTATTTTCCGCGGTAGTGGACGGCACGAACCGCATCTTCAAAATTCATCACACCGGCAGCGGCCAGAGCAGCATACTCGCCAACGGAGTGGCCAAGAACGCGTTCAATCGTGATGTTTTTATTTTTGAGAAGGCCTTCGAGTTTTTCAAAGAGCATGAGTGAGTGAGCGACGATAGCAGGCTGAGTATTTTCTGTGAGTTTTAAGTCATCGGCGGGGCCTTCGAGCATCATCTTTTTCAGATCGTAGCCGGTGGCCTTGTTGGCATTGGCAAAATGAGCGTGGTCGGAAAAAACTTTTCCCATCCCCACATATTGTGTTCCCTGACCAGGGAAGACGACTGTGACTTTCATAGATGTCCTTTAGTATTTAAGGAAGACGGCACCTGCGGTGAGGCCCGCTCCGAAAGCTGCGAGTAGGATATTGTCTCCGCGCTTGATTTTTCCTGCGCGAATCCACTCATCAAGAGCAACCGGCACAGTGGCGGAAGAGGTGTTGGCGTATTTCTGAACGTTGATCACCACTTTCTCTGTCGGGAAGTTGAATCTTTGTCCGACAGCTTCGATGATCCGGAGGTTCGCCTGGTGAGGAATGAACCAGTCCACATCATTGATCGTGAGTTCAGCGTCCTTCACGACTTTTTCTGCGTGAGCGGCCATGGTTTTCACGGCGGCCTTGAAAATTTCCTGACCGTTCATCGTCATCCACTGATCTTTCGAATCAAGGAGTTCGTGCGTGAGTTTCATGTTCGATCCCCCCGCCCAGAGAGCAAGGTGATCTTTCTTGGAAGAATCTGAAGAGAGGACAGTGGAATAAATTTTTGAATCTTCGTTCTCAGCTGCGCGGCCGAGGATCGCGACTCCGCAACCATCTCCGAACAGAATGCAGGTGTTCCGGTCATCCCAGTTATTAAATGACGAGAGCATTTCTGATCCCACAACCAGGATGTGCTTATACATGCCGGTCTTGATCATCGCGTCCGCCATCGGCAAGAGATACATCCAGCCGGAACAGGCAGCGTTCACATCGAGAGCAGGGCAGTTATTCGTGATCCCGAGCTTGAACTGAAGCATGGAAGCAGCGTTGGGCATCGGCTGATCGGCCATCGTGGAAGAAAGAAGGATGCAGTCGATATCATTCGGTGTGAGGTTCGCGGCTTCGAGGGCCTTGAGTGTTGCCCGCGCGGCCATGCCGGATGGATTTTCGTCTTTCGAAAGATCAGAGATCCGGCGCTCGTGAATGCCCGTGCGCTCGACGATCCACTCGTGAGAAGTGTCGACTCGTTTAGCGATATCGTAATTGGTGAGAATTTTGTCCGGCATGTAGGAGCCGGTTCCCAGGATTTTCGTATTGAACTGCTTCATAAAAAATATCCTCAAAATAAAAAAGCCTTCTTGCGAAGGCTTTCTTAGTAAAAATCTTTTAAGTGATTAAGCCTGAGCGGCGTTGGCGTCAGCCTTAACCTTGATTTCCATGACTTGCTTACCTTTGTAGTGGCCGCAAG
Source organism: Bacteriovoracaceae bacterium (assembly GCA_947451425.1). Classification (GTDB taxonomy): domain Bacteria; phylum Bdellovibrionota; class Bacteriovoracia; order Bacteriovoracales; family Bacteriovoracaceae; genus Peredibacter. The sequence continues at coordinate 3,922 of CANGAC010000008.1, forward strand.
TGGCACATACGTGGTGAGGAAGTTGAGAATCACCGCAGTTCGTGCAGGCCTGTGGAAACTTTCTGTAAAGTTTGTGATGCTGGCCAGCTCGTCTTAAGCCTTTACGAGAAACGCTGGTTCTTTTCTTAGGTACTGCCACAAATGCCTCCGAATATAGGATCTAATCTTATTAGTTAAAAAATGAGTTTCTATTTCTAATATAGTTGGCTTCTGTTGCCAAGCCTAAAATCCAGAAGTCTTAGGCTTCTGGAGTATCTACGCCTTCCAGCTTACTGTCTGCGTCAAGAATTGGGTAAAGATCGAGGTTCAAAAAGATCTGCTCGTGGATCATTTCCTGGAAATTTACAGTCCTATCGTCATAGAAATAGATCTCATAGACCTCGTTTTCGATATAGGTCTCGTCGATATCCTTGAAAAGCTCTGTTTCCGAAAGGGCCTGGTCAATAAAGCAGATCTTGAAGGCGACATCGAGATCCTTTCTCATGGGCTTCAGGGTCCGGATGCATTCCGTGGCGTAAGTCGCCTCGATATGGCCTTTCACGAGGAGATATTCTCCCAGGTCATTTTTGTTTTTCTTGGTCATTTCCCCGAAAGCAACGAGGGTTGTTTCCTTCAGATATTCGTCGGGTTTTTTCTCCGTGGCATTCTCATTGAGCTCCACCAGCATCTCGCGCATCCAGTCCGTATTGTCCTGATCGAACTCAAATTCCAGAGTATTATTATTGGCGAGTTTAATCAGATTAATCTGCGCGCCGATTTTTTCGTGCTTTTGCATAGAAGACCTTTTGCTTATTTCCCTGTTTAATAGGGGAGATTTCACAAACTCACAAGGGCCCTTATGGCTGATTGCGAAAAAATTCTGATCGCGGGCTTCGCGGGAGCGGGAAAAAGCTCGTTTCTCCGGGAACTGAAGCGTTCCGCCCCGGATAACTGGCGCCGCCTCGATGATCTGGACGACCTGATTTTCCTGAACCACGGAAAAGGCCGCTCCAGCCTCGCGAACTGTATCGAGGATTGGGGCTGGGAGAAATTCCGCGCCCTCGAGGAGCAGGAACTGGAAAAATGGGTGGAAACTCCCGGGAAAGGGGTTCTCGCTCTCGGAGGGGGAAGTCTTAATGAAGAGAATTTTGCGGGCCTCTGTGAGAAAGCGCGGATTTTTCTTCTCGAAGTGAACTTTGAAACGGCCTGGTACCGGGTCTCTCAGGATCAGGAGCGGCCACTGGCGCAGAAAGGTGAGAACTACATGCGGTTTCTCTTTGAGAAAAGACAGAAGGTTTTCGCCCGAATCCCTTGGAAAATGACGAATTCTGATGAGACGGACCTCAAAGCGCTTGCCCGAGCTTTCTGGCAAGGGATACCATAATTAGGTTCCATCACACTTTTACTTAAACAAAGCAGCACTCTTGTGAAGCAATGTTTAAGTAAAAGTGTGTTGGAACCTTTTATAGGCTTGGAGGCCGATTATTATGCAGACAACTCAAGGATCAGAGCTCGTCGTTGCCATTCTCATGGATGACCTTTCAGGCGCCAAGGATGTTTCTTCAGCTCTCAGAACCCAGGACATTTTCGCGCATCACTACCAATCGCTTGAAGAATTCTGGGGAGCTTCACAGTTAGGTCTTCCGGATCTTCTGATTGTGGATGTGACGAAGATGAGTCAGGGCTCGGTGCAGTTCCGCAATCACCCGAAAGTGAAAGACGGATCTTTGAAGTACGCATTCTTCTCTAAAGACACGACAAAAATTCTTCTTCAATCAACTCTCGGCATGGAGCCGGTGGGGTATCTTCACCAGGATATTTCCCTGAACTCTCAGGTGAAATCATTGGTCAGCTCTCTTCGCACAGAAAAAGTGAAGAACGCCGAGATGACCGAGCTTCGCCAGAAAGTGGAACGAATTCAGAACCGTTCTCAGCGTCTCATCTCTGAGCGCTCAGCCGCGGAAGAATTCATTGCTCACTATGAGTTCATCAGAAACCTGTGTCTTGAAATTGAAAACGAAGCGACGACGAATGATTTCTCCGCGAGCCTCGTGAACAAACTCGAAAACTGGGATGGGATTACGGGTTATGGTCTGTATGAACTGAACCAGAGTGGACAAAAATTAGTCGCACCGGAAATTACGAGAAAGAAATTTCATCCGTTCCCGTCGCTCTGGCTTGGCCAGGCGAACACACACGGAATTGAGCAGTTCGCACAGGACATGGCCCTTCAGGTGGCCAATGACCTCTTTGATATTGAACCGGTTTCGATCCGCGTCCACGGAGCTTCTCACTTACCTGAGATGCTTCTTTATATTTCCTTCTCGGAAGAGAGAATGGTGAACTTCCCGTGGGACGTTCTTGAGTCATCTTTGTCATCGTCCCTGAGGAAATTAAAACTTCAAAGAGACATGCCTCAGTACCAGTCGCAGTTCATGCCGATGTGGGAAGCTCTCGATACGATGGATCGCCTGCAAAAAGACACGATCGATGCTGATCTCCGGATCATGGCGCTTTCGCTTGTTCCTTTGACCGATGCCGCGAAAAGAAGAACCGGGAACAAGTTTTACTGGTCAGCTTTCTTCAATGATTTTTTCCTCCAGCTCTCTGGTCGCCTTCAGAAATCAACGAAGCTCTCTCTCATGGGCCCTTGGCACGTGGTCTTCTTCATTCCGAAAGAGAATGTGGAATCTGAATCGCGCATGCTTCAGGGATTCATGAAGCAGTTTGGCTTCTGGAAATTCTTCGAAGATAACTCTCAGGTCCTGACGGAAGACATGCTTCCGAGCCTGAAACTTCTTCCGCCTTCTTCTTCGCACTACTTCCGCAGTTTTGAGCGGGAGTTTGAAGAACTCCGGGTGAAAGAAGAAAGTAAGCGCCTCATGAATCAGGTTCGTAACGAGAGAAAGCTTTCAGTCTAGATGAGGCACTCAAGTTACCTTGAAATCAATCTCAATCTTCTCAGCGAAAACCTGGGGAAAATCCGTGCTCTTTCAGGGAAAGCGACTGTTCTTCCCATGGTCAAGGCGGACGCGTACGGGAATGGCCTCATTCCTGTCACTCAGCATCTCGTGAAAGAAGAAGGCATAAAGAAAATCGGCGTCGCCTCTCTTGGGGAAGCGCTGAAACTTGTGAAAGAGTGTCCTTCGCTTGATGTGGAGTACCTGGTTTTTTCAGATACCGAGATTTCTGATCCCAGACATCGTTCTGCGTATGTAGATTTCAACATCACGCCGGTCATTCATCAGCCGGAAGACCTGAATCACATGTTGAATGACGAAAGGATGAAAGACGTACCACTTGTGGTGAAAGTAAATACGGGGATGAACCGGCTCGGTTTTGCCCTTGCAGAACTTGAAGGAAACCTACCGCGGCTGAAGGCCCGCGGAATACAGCACCTCATGACTCATTTTGCGTATTCGTATGTTCCGCAGAAAGCAGGGGATAAGACGACCAGGCAGCTTGAGGAATTCGCGAAGGCGAGAAAACTCCTCGCAGATGGTGGTGTGAGTGTCGCAGAAACTTCGACCGCTAATTCCGGGGCGATTGAGCAGAAAATCGGCGTGGATGAAACGTATGTGCGGCCGGGACTCATGATGTACGGGCCCTATAGTGTTGAACCCAGAGTGTGGGATGGGCATCAGATTTCAAAGTTCGTTACAAAAGTGATCAAGACTTTTCCCGTGAAAAAGGGAACGCCTGTTGGTTATGGTGTGAATGTCGCTGGCGAAGACGGCTTTGTGGCGGTTCTTCCCGTGGGATATGGAGACGGTATTCCGACTTTTGCCAGTGGCGTGAAGCTCACCGTAAATGGTTTCCCTTGTACGATCTTTGCCCGCGTGCACATGGACATGACTTTCCTGATTTTTTCCCCGGATGTTGCCGGGAAAATGAAAACCGGTGACGTCGTGGAAATCTGGAACCATGATAATAGAGTAATAACGGACATTGCGACTCAGATGAAAATGATTCCTTACGCCCTCATGTGCGGGATCACTGGTCGAATTCCAAGAATTTATAAGATAAAGTAGTTTCATGAAGCAAATGGTGATTGATCGCGTGGAAGGTCTGGGGAAGTCGATCCTCGACAGTATCAATGGACTCGGAGAGTTCACGAACTTCACGATGAACACGATTTACTGGACGTTCAAGCCGCCTTACCGCTTCGTTCTTCTTTTTGATCAGCTCTATTTCATCGGCAACAAATCCATCTTTATCATCTTTCTCACCGCGAGTTTTACCGGGGCCGTTTTTGCTTTCCAGATTTATTCAGGCTTCAAGGCGATCAACACAGATTCCTTTATCGGGCCCATCGTGGCGATTGCTCTGGCAAAAGAACTCGCTCCTGTTCTTTCCGGTCTCGTGGTGGCCGGTCGATGTGGAGCTGCGATGGCTGCACAGATCGGATCCATGAAAGTCACTGAGCAGATTGATGCCCTGGAAGTGATGGGGATCAATTCGTATCAGTATCTCGCGGTCCCAAGAATTCTTGGAGCGATGATTGGTCTTCCGATGCTCTCGGCACTTTTCCTCGCGATTGGGTACTGGGGATCGTGGCTCGTGGGGACAAAAATCCTCGGCATTGATCCCATCATGTACACACAGAAAATTTCCGACATCATGAATTTAAGCATGGTCGCCGAGGGCCTCATCAAGGCAACGGTGTTTGGCTATCTCATCGGCATCATCGGTACGTACCAGGGCTTCACAGTTACTGGTGGTGCTGAAGGTGTTGGTAAGGGCACGAACATGGCCGTGGTGTGGGGGATGATTACCGTCCTCGTTGTCGACTTTTTCCTTACGAGTTTTCTCGTGAAGGTACTTTGATGGCCGAAAGATACAAAGGCGAATTTTCAGTCGAGTTCGATCACCTGGTGAAAAACTTCGGGACTTCGCCGGTTCTTCGCGACGTGAGTTTCGGCATTCATACCGGAAAGATCACGACCATCCTTGGATTCTCGGGCGCCGGAAAAACCACGCTCATGAAACATATTCTAGGCCTCGCCAAACCGACGTCCGGAAGGGTGAGTGTATTAGGCCAGTGTTTGAATGATATGTCGGAGCTTGAACTTCGTGAGTTCCGCCGGAATTTCGGGATGGTTTTTCAGTACGCGGCCCTATTTGATTTTCTCACGAGCTACGAGAATGTGGCGTTCCCGATGAGAGAGTTCACGAAGATGAACGAAGAAGAAATTAAACAAAAAGTTATGGGCCTTCTGGATTCCGTCGGCATTTCAAAAGAAGCTGCCTATAGATTACCCTCTGAACTATCCGGAGGGATGAGAAAAAGAGTGGGTCTTGCCCGCGGTCTCGCCCTCGATCCGCACATCATGCTTTATGATGAGCCGACCTCTGGTCTCGATCCCATCACCACTCATGTGGTTTACGATCTCATGCGGGACACTCACCGTGCGAATGAAAAAAACGGATTCACCTCGATCATCATCTCCCACGATATTCATGCCACACTAAAATACTCTGACTACATCGTTTTCATGGAACAGGGAAAGGTAGTTGAGCATTTAGATGTGGAAACATTTAAGCGTTCGGAAAATCCCGTCATACGAAGATTCCTTGAGTTATAACCGGAATCGCTTAGAATAAATTTAATAACCGATTAGCGTGTTATTGAATTTTGACGGAGTAAAATTCTTGAACCCACTTAAAGTAGGATTGCTGACATTGGCGGCGATGGCCAGTGTAGTGGTGATGTCACTTAAGATCACGTCAAACCAGTCCGGGTTTGGATCTCATGTTGAATACAAAACCATCCTGAAAGATGCCTCAGGCATCTTCGAAAAAACACCTATCAAAGTGGCCGGTATCAACGCGGGCCGGATCAAGAAAATTGAACTCGTGGGCTCTGAAGCTCTCGTAACTTTTGAGATCCAGGAAAAAGTTCTCGTCACTCCGAATGCAAAACTAAAAATCAAGAGCGTTGGTCTTCTCGGCGACAAATTCATCGACATGGATCTGGGTGAAGGCGAAGGCCAGAGGCTGAAAGAGGGCTCTCTCATTTCCACTACCGGTGGCGGTGGCTTCGATGATCTCGCCAAAGATGCGTCCGCCGTCCTGAAAGAAGTGAAAGATATTGCTGTGACCATCAAGGAAGCTCTTCGGGATGAGAAAGGCGATAACGTCGTGAAAAAGATCATGGCGAACATCGACGACATCACTTCGAGTCTTAAACGCGTTACGACTGGTAACGAAACGAAACTCAATCAGATCGTAGAAGATGTCCGTGCGGTTGCCGAACAGCTCGCGTTTGAAACGGACCGCTATCAGAAAGATTCTCTCATGGCCGATCTCTCGAAAATCGGGCCGATTCTCGATAAGGCCGACGCTGCCGTGTCTGATATCAAAGTCATCATCGCCGACGTGAAAGACGGTAAAGGTACTGTCGGTAAACTTCTGCGGGATGATGCAGTCGTCGACCAGGTTTCTCAGACTCTCTCTTCAGTGAACCGCCTGGTTAACCGGATCAATAACATCGAAGCTGATATCGGACTTTCAACCGGTGCCAATACCAGAAACGGATCTGATACAAGATTTGATATTGATATTTATCCGGCACCGGAAAGATTCTTCCGTCTTGGTATCGTCACGAACGACTTCGGTCCTCAGAACGAACGCAAGCAGGAGACCTACACCAGTATCAACAACGGGACAGAAACCAAGAAAAATACCCGGAAGATTAACAAGGACTCTTTCAAGTTCAACCTTCAGATCGGCCGCCGGATCCAGCGCTACGGACTTCGCGCAGGTCTGATCGAATCTACCGGTGGTGTGGGTTTCGATTACTACTTCCCGCAGTGGGGAACGCGTACAGGTGTCGAAATGTTTGATTACCAGAAAGACGCCGGACCGAATGTCCGTCTTTTCTCAGAAGTTAAGCTCTGGAACGTACTCTTCGCTCGTGTTGCGGGAGAAGATCTCATTTCGAAGAGTGGAAATACAAGTGCAACGATCTCGCTTGGTCTCCGGTTTAATGACCAGGATCTGGCGGCCCTCATCGGCTTGTTGGCAAGGTGACCATGAGTAAGAACTGGCTCATCCGGACAAAATCGAATCATATCCTTGGACCTATCTCCAAGGAGAAAGTGCTGGAGCTTCTCCAGAACGGATCGATTAAGCCTGATGATGAAGTCTGTTCCGGTAATGGTTTCTGGTTCTTTATCCGCGAAGACGACATGGTCGCGCGTTTTCTTCTGGGCCGCGAACTTCAGACATTCAATCCCATCAGCGAAGCCAAAGATATTCTGACTTCTCCTCCGAAGGCCGGAGTGCAGGAAGAAGATATCACCATGGTGAAAGGCCTCAATCTTGATCAGCTGATCAAGGAATCCAAGGGAGAGAAAGAAAAAACTCCTCCCAGCGGAACCTATGTTTCGCAATTGCCGGTAGCGGAAGTCAAAGCTCCTCCTGCCCCGGAAATAAAAAAAAAAGTTGAAGTAGCAGCACCGACACCCAAGCCGAAAGTCGTCAAGGCGAAATCGCCCAAGCCACCTCTCAAGAAACAAAATTACCTTCAGTACCTCGCCCTCCTTTGTTTTGCCATTCTCCTGGCCGCACTTTTGTACCGGAAAACGATTTTCCGCTACTTCAAAGGTGCTGACATCAGTTTCATTAATTCGGCGCACGCGCAGGAAACAGCTCCGGCAGAAAAAAAAAAGTAACGGAGCGCCAGCTCACCATTGGTAACGTCACTTTTCAGACGGAAATCAATCTCAGCGGGCTCCGGGTCACCAGTTCCATGTCACCAGACGCGTTCACCTGTGAAGACCTGAAAAGCGATATTACCCAGCTCGGGATCATCCTGTATCCAGCTGACCGGCTCAATGAAAAATTCCTGATTAAGATCCGTCAGTGCATTCTGAAGCTACCGGAAGACCATCCGGTAAAACTCTGGTTAAAAAAAGCAGTGCAGACACTGCCTCTCTCTGCAGCTGAACAGAAAAAATCTGTCTTCATCACGGAGATTCTCACGTCGAAGTTCAATCTGATTACCGATCTGTCTGTTAAAAACCGGATCATCGAAGTCTTAATCGATGTGCCGGAAAATACCTTTTCAGAAAAACTCATGAAGTCGTATCTGTATCTCATGATCGGAAACGTCACCCGTTCGGATAATATTCTGCGGAGTATGATGCGGGAAGCTCCGGTCAGAAGCTGGGAAGGCTTCAGTACGACCCCTTCATTTTATCACCGCATATCACTGGAGAATCATGCGTCGATGATTGCGAAGATGGCCAAGCATCCCTCTGACCGGAAAACCTTCGAATTATTTTCTCTTTATCTCAAGTCTTTCATGAATGATCCAAAACTTCTCGAAGAGCTTGATGACACTGACATCAATCAGCTCGAGGGAAAACTGAGTCTTCTTTCGGTCGAAAGAATTGCTCCTGAGCTCGTCCAGTACCTGAGGTTTAAAAATCTCGACGAACAGCACCTGGTAGCAAGACTCAGAAAGGGAACGATTCCCCATCCCACCCAGGCCTACTGGTTCTGGTATTTTCTCCCGGTGGATTCCCTGATCTCCGAAGCGTTTCTCCCGGAGCTATCGACCATTGAAGAAAATGATCCGCTCTGGTTTGTCTACCTGATGGAAAATGAAAAACTCTCTGATTTTTATGCCGGAAAAACCGGTAAAGCTTTTCTTCCGGGCAAGCGCCATCTTCTGCGCGCCCAACTTGAAAAACCAAAAGTGTTCATGCTCGCCCTCTGGAAACTGATTGAGCTTGGTGATATCGACCAGAAACTTGTTCAGGATACGGCGCGCTTTCTCACGCAATGAAAGATTACCTCCAGCCGGATTTTTACCGCTTCAATGAGGATTCCCTGAAACTCGTGAAGGAAGTACTGAACTCTGGCATAAGGCCGGATTCCCTCCTGGATATGGGAGCGGGATCCGGAGTGATCGGCTTAGAACTCGCTAAAGTTCTCAGGCCCGGAAGGTTGGACTTCCTTGAACTCCAGACGGAATGGGAACCTTATCTTTCAGGAAATATCAGAGACTTCCTTCCCAAGGACGTTCAGACAAACGTTTTCTGGAATTCATTTTCTTCATGGGTTCCTGACCGCCAGTATGAACTAATCGTCTGCAATCCTCCTTACTATCTTCCCGGAAGAGGAATTCTCTCCCCGGACCCGGTTCGGGCGAGATGCAGAAGTTTTGAGGTGGATGACTGGGAGAGCTTATTATCGAAATGCCTGTCTGCGCTCACACCAGATGGGATGGCATGGTTCGTATCACCGAAAGAGAATCAGGAATTGATAGAGAAACTCCGGTCAGGAAAAAACGATCGACTTCAGTTCGTCTGGATATAAATCGAAATCATCATCGATCTCAGTTCCGGATCTTCTACTTCCGCGAATAATCTCTCTGCTTCAACTTTCAGAAGTTTATATTGCGGAGACTGCGGATGCAGTTTTGGTTTTGCGGGCTGAAGCTGGAGGGGAGATTCAACGGCGGTCTTTTCTCTTTCCTTGAAATAATTTTCCTGGGTTTCAAACGCGAGTTTTTTTATCACGTTCTTCAGTTCCGGAAGGGCCTTGAAGATTTCGCGCTTGATATCTTCGGCGAGATACGAAAGTTCGTGTGAGTAGGTGGAGTGGGTCGTCACGACGAAAAGAGAGTCGTTTTTAATCTTTAAAGGGGATGTCACTTTGGACATTTTCGGGCCCACGATGGCGGGCCACTTTTTCAGGAGATCGAGGAAATCGAAAGTCTGGTAGAAAGACTTCATCTCATCCCGCTTCAGGTCATGCTCCTTAAAGCGATCCAAGTCCCTATAATTTAATCCACCGAAGCGCAGTTTTTTGAACATCTTTTCCTGAGTAACCTAGCCTGAGGTCACTTGTCCATGATATACCCAGAGTATGCGAATTCTCCTCTTAATTTTCCTCCTCGTTGGATGCAGTGGATACCGCTTTACCCAGCAGGAAAATCCTCTTTCCCAATACGGAATTCAGAGCCTTTCTGTTCCGATGTTTTACAATTATTCCAATCTTCCCGATGTCTCTGCGGATTTTACCCGTGAAACATATTCTCTGCTCATGGGGTTTTCGGGATTGAAACTCAGAAGTGGTTATCATCCGGAAACAGATGCGGTCATGATCTGTATCATCAAGTCACCTGAAAAACTGGCGGACACTCTGAAGCGGGGAAGTTCGCGCGTCGCGAACCAGGTTGCACCGAAAGCCGTTGGAACCGGCCGCGAAAAATTTTATATTCCCGGTACGACCATCATGAATCTTTCGATTCAGGTGATCGTGATTAAGAAGCCTACCGAAGAGGAACTCGCCCTCCTGAAATCCGGAATCGGTGACCAGGTGAAACTCACATCCCGTGTGATCTTCAATGAGAACATTCCTCTGAACTCTCAGTACACGCGGGAAATTCTCGATGAAAAAGGTGTTCAGGTCGTCGCAACTCAGAACGCCGGGGTTCAGCGGAAAACTCTCGAAGCCCTTTCAAAACAGGCCGCCATTCAAGTCAGAGACATGATCCTTTATGCTTTCTAAGTGGCAGATCTGGGATTTTTTTGGAGCTGTGAAGAGAGATCATCTTGAATCTTTCGAAGGTGTCCTTGCCGTCTCAACGTTTGATCCCGTCTGCCTGAAGATGGTGAAAGACTATCTTCTCCAGGGAGTTTCCTCCCGCAACGTCCTTTATAAAATGGCCGCAGAAGTCAACAAGGGTTGGATCGAAGAAGAGTTCCAGACTCTAAGTCTCTTCGGAACTCAGGACTGTTTTTTTATCCACCAGGCGCAGGACCTTCCGACGGAACTCATTGAGCAGATCATTAACTCCGGTGTCACGGGACGGTTTGTTCTTCTGAGTTTTGAGTCTGAATCTCCTGCCTGGAAAAAAATTGTCAAAGAAGGAAAAACGGAAACGCTACAGGTGGAGCCTCCGAAATTCTGGGAACCCAATAAGCTTCTCGATTTTGTCTGTAACTATCTCCGCCTTCCTCTTAGCTACGAAGCCAAGGGCTGGGTGCTTGACGCTCTTGAAAGTAATCTCAGCACTCTCTTTAATTCCATGAGCCTCGTGAAACTCAACCACGCTGACGCTAAGGAAGTGGGTGTGCGGGAAGTTCAGGAACTTCTTCAGGTGGAAAAGCTCGATCAGTTTGCACTGGCCTCACTTTTCTGCCGGAAAAAGCGCCTGGAGTTTTTTCAGAAGCTCATCGAGCTTCAGGGTGACTTCGACAAGATGAGAGGGCTCTTCATGTTCATGCAGTCGCACCTCATTAAGGTCATGGATCCTGCGTATCTCGCGCAGAAACCACGGCTCACGGGCTACGATAAGGATATTCAGAGTACCTCCCGGTTGTGGAAGCCGGAGGAAATTGTAACTGCTCTCAAAGAATTCAATCACTGGGAAATCCTCAGTAAGAAGAAAGACAGTCTTCTCTGGACGGAACTGAAGGACGCCTATCTTCGCTCACACGTCAGGGTCTGACTGTGCTTTTAAGTCTTTAGGCACCAGCTGGCCTGTCTAAACTTTCGACAGGCCCGGTAAATTCCGGACTTTAACTTTCCTCAACATGCTCTGAAAGCCATAATCGAATGACAAAGAGGTCATTCATGCTTCGTTATCTGTGTTTGTGTTTTCTGATTTCTGTTCCCGTTCTGGCGCAGGACCAGATGGCCGTGAGAATCAATGAGAAGGGGATTCTCAAGGTCATGCTCATGGCGCTGAAATACAACACCAATCAGAGAAACGCCCGGACCTTTAACATTCCCTCGAATATCTACAAATTCACTCTGCCGAAAGCGGCCCTCAATTCCAATCCGATCGTTCCGATTTTAAATGAAGTCAGCGACATCAATCTCAATCGCGATCTGGATTTTTATCTTCAGACGGCAGCCATCAACGTCACCGGGACGGCGAATCCTGCGTCTCTCAAAACAGAGATCAGTAACTCCAGTGCTGCCGGTTTCGATTTAAAACTCAGTCTCAGTATCCCGAACGTCACAGCAACGGCTCCCACAATGTCCCTGTGTGAAGATAAGGCCCGGGGAACAAAGCGCTGCGGAAATGGACTCAAGGCGACAGTTTCTAATCTTCGCATCAATACCACCGGAAGAGCGGTCAATCTCTCTACGACACTCAGACTTCGCACGGATAACGGTGTCGCCCGGGTGAAAGTCCTCCGCGTCTCCTCGAACCTTGAAGCCGCAGGTGGACCGGCACTCGATATTAACTTCGGAGCTGTCACCATTCCGCCGATCAGTCTCATCGTCGATGGCGTGGAAACTGTTCTCGATACCTCGAAGCTGAGAAGTGAAATCCTCAAAAGAAAAACTTTCCTCGCCAAAAAACTCATGTCATTTGTTGCGGACTTCATCGCCGATGACCTGGCCGAGATGCTCAACGTCTACCTCGTGCACAGAAGTGTTGTGACGTCGTGGGAGGTCTATCGCCGGGACAATCCTGTGACCTTCGATGAATATCTTTCCAATCACCACGCGCAGAATACTTATAACCGGAGACCTCTGAGTCCTCAGGTCGCGAACTCACCAGGAGCGGCGATCGAAGCGCAGTTTGCGGATATCATCAAGAACGCCCAGGTCCGTGTCTCGTTAAGTAAGATCTCCACTCCTCTCGGAAAAGACGTCGAACTCTACGGACAACTCGGACTCATGCTTAACAACCGCATCATGACGGTGAGAAATACCCTGGGGAATTCCAACCGCACTCTTCCGGCCCTGGATCTCGGGGGACAGCGGGGATCAGACCTCAATTTTGTCTTCTCGGAACCGCTCATTAACGGTGCGCTTGATCTCGTGAACTCTACCGGACTTTACCAGGAACTCTTTGATAAACTCGCGGGTGTTCAGGGTTTCTCCATCCGAAACGTGAAACTTCATTTTACCGGTCACGGAACGGCGGCCCTCATCGTGAATTCTTCTGTCGATCTCAATAAGCTCAAATCATCGTCGATTGCGGAGTGGCTGAAGAACCTGATCGCGGCATGGCTCGAAAGAAACAACAACCGCGCAGTGATTTACTTCCCGATAGAAATCGATGTGACACCTTCGCTCGTTCGTTCTGCCTCGGGTGGGGTAAATCTCAATATGCATCTTGGTTCACCCTTTAATGATTCAGGTCTGACGAATACTTTCCACTATCCGACCAACGTTGATCTCATGACAGATATTGTCCGTGACGGAGTTATGAAGAAGCTCAAAGAAAGTCTCGCGCAGTACGTGAATAAGAGTTACACCCTGGATGTTTCTAAATTCATGAACCAGTCGGGAGTCGTTTTCCAGCCGAATTACATCGGAGTCAATCAGGGGGCCTACCTCATGATGAATCTCGATATTGCTGACATTAAATTCAACAGTCTTAACCCGGGTGTTCGATGAAGAATTTTTTCCTCATAATTCTGGCCTTCCTGAGTCTCAGTGTCTTCGCTGAGCCCTTCAAAGCGCCGGATCTCGTGCTGGTCACTAAGCTCGATAAAGACTGGTCTTCTTTTCTTGTTTCAAAGATCCGTGTTCTCCTGCGGAACTTTCATATTCTTGATCCGTTTAAGTACAGCTATGAAGGCTCCCTCACAGTCAGTGATACGACGGCCGGCACCTATCTTCCGCCGGCTTCCCGGGAGATCATCCGGGATTTCGGAAATGTCCTGGGTCTGGATTTTTTTAACGCCAAAACGAAGGTCAGTCTTCACGGGTTTAACTATGAAGTGAAGGGATTCAAGACGGATCTCAAGGCGATCGATAACTCTACCGGCAACTTCAAAGCAAAGATCAACCTGTCTGCTTCAGAAATCAATATCGAAGCAGGGAAGATCTCTTTTGACGTGGAAATTCCGACACAGGATGGGCGCTCAACTCCTGTTATCTCGATTGAGATCGTGAAACCCGTCATCCGTGCCCAGAACGACAGCCTCGTGAAGCTCATGACCCAGATTCAGATCATTGATTCCGGAACTCAGTTGAATCTCAAAATTGATGAACTGAATCTCGACGAGATGACGACAAATCTCACGTCGGGAAACATTGATATCAATTACGAGACGATCAATATCCCGCGGATTTCCGTGCGGGTCGGGAACCGGACGATTAACTTCTCTCCGGATAAGATCCGGGCGTATCTTCGCCGGAATCATGAAGGTATTAAGGGGTTCATTCTCGCGCAGACGTCAAAAGTCCTGAAGCGGGGAGTGTCGGATGCTTACCTTGCTCTCGTCGAAAAATATAAAGTCGATAAGATGTTCTGGCTTCCGACTCCGTTTATCAGAAGCCAGATAGAAATTTCCCAATTCTCGGGCTTTGCAGCTTCCAATGATCTCGTGATCAATGCCCTCGGAGATTTCTGCACGATCGCCGGTTATGACAGGTTTAAAGATCAATGTGTCTTAAAGAAAGTCACCAACATCGCAAACTCTCGCTTAACCACTGCCCTTCACGAGGAGTCGATGCTTCTTCTTCGCGACCGCATGGCCCGCGGTGAAGCGGATATGATGGTGAGTGCTTCTGAGGATTATCTGAATAAGCTCCTGGCATCGACAATTGATGCCGGACTCTGGAAGGATGCTCTCGATCAGGCCGGTATCAAGCTTGGTCCTAATAATGTCACTCTTCGGTTAAATAAGGTTGGCGAGACGGGGATGCTCGTTCTCGACGGAATCTACAAGATGAAGCGCCTGGAATCGATCGCAACCGGTGTCCGGGAGATCCGGTTTCCCCTCGTCCTCAATGTCGGAATCCGCTTTGAAAATCAGAATGACGTTCCCGTTCTCATCATCCGCTCACACAGCGTGGACACCAGCGATGAAACGCTTATTAATGGTATTCCGGAACTCGGCATTGATTCTTCGATCAGAAAAGTTTCGCGGTTCCGCAGTAAAGTACTGAAGACGATCCGGGATGCAGTCGCGGGCCTTCAGGGGAAAGATATTCTTCCTCTGGCCATGGTAGAACTTTCTGGGCTTTCATTAGAAGAAGCGGATTTTCAGTCTGATGGGAAGGGGAGGCTCTATGGAACTCTCAAGCTCGAGGATATCAGTGATCCTCAGTAATAAACCCGGGCACTGGCCTGCATGAAGGAATACATGAAGACCGCGTTTGGATCATTGGCCACGCGGTCGAGTTCTTCTTTTGCTTTCGTGACGACGTCCTGATCGACATAATTTTCTTTCACGAGCTGGTCTGCTGCTGAAAGCAGAAGCTCAGTCCAGTAATTAATCGTCTGCTTTCTTTGCACCGGATGACGGTTATCAAAGTGCCACGTTTTAATTTCTGTTTTCACCTGTTGGTAACCCACCTGGGTCAACAGATTCCCAAGCTTCGCTCCGATGAAAGGATCTCCCGCATGATCGTACTGATAATCATTAAAGGCCATCCAGTATTTCCACACACACGGTGAGTATGGCTCAAGGAAAAAAGACGAATTCATGACTTCCGTGATCACGATCTCAGCCCCCGGCCGAAGCACTCGTCTTACTTCTGAGAGGACTTGTGCAGGATTGGGAACGTGCTCAAGGATCCAGCAAAGAAAGGCGCCATCAAAAGTTCCCGGATCAAACTTGAGATTATCTGCACTCATCTGAAGGCATTCGAAGCGGTCTTTGGCAGAAGGAATCCCTCCGATGAACTTTTTCGCAGCGTCGAGCTGTTTTTGATTGAGATCGACACCAGTGATGTGGAGCTTCGGGAAACGACGGAGAAGAATTTCCGATTGCGCGCCGACGCCGCAACCCACTTCGATGATCTTTTTGAGGCCGGAAAAATTGATGTTCTGGTAAACCGAGTGTTCCGCAAACTCTGCCTGGGTCCGGAGCCGTGCCTGTTCGGTCTCTGAGAATCCATGGAGGTAAGGGAACTCGGTTTTTTGTGTCATGTGGTTTCCGGGTAGTTCTGGGGATCTTTGGCAAAGTTCTTGGCCGCCGTGATCATTTCTCTTAAGCTGATGCCGGCCGCGTAATTGCCGAAGAGAGCGAGGTGATCTTCTTTCAGGGAGATCTGGTGAAGCTTTTTCACGGCCAGGTATCTCTGAAGATCATACAGCGGGAGAGCGCGGTCCCAGTGATTGTTTTCTGTGTGGTCGATGTCTTCTTTTCCGATTTCCGGAAAGAGCTGGCGAAGGTCACTGATGATGTCTTCTTCCGTGAGCTTCTTTTTACTGATCAACGTATAGGAGAGAAGGTTCTCGTTATTCAGGGGAAAGATCGCCTTGTTATTCAGGATACCGAAGGCGTTGAAGCCGGTGTCGTGAGGAATGAGAACGCCGAAAGATTTATTCAACGGACGAATCTCACGCTTCAGAAAAACTGTGACACTGGTGAGTTCTGTATAACGGATGCGCGAAAGCTCCCGGGCCATTTCCGGTTTTACCGGAGTCAGCATTTCCGAAGCGCTCATGGCATCGGTACAAACGATGGTGTTGTGTTTCAGCTTGAATGGTTCGCGATAATTGAGCTTGATATCATTCTTCATGACGTCGGCCAGGCGATTGATGAGAGTCTGCATCCCGCCTTCGAAACTTACTGAACCCGAAACTTCCAGCTTTGGCTGGGCCTTCTGGACTTTCAGCATGTGCTTGATGAAATCAAAATATGATTCGTACTGGGCCTTGGTGCCGACCTGGTCGAAGATGGTCCGGAAATGAAGCTGCTCAGAGGGAGCGGCATAGACGCCTGAGAGCACAGGGGAAATAAACCGGTTCACATTTTCCTGACCGAGAAGAGGCCTGAAGAATTCCGAGACGGTGAGTCCATCAGTGATCAGAGGTGGTTTTTTGTAAACGTTCACACCCAGACGCGAGAGGAGACCCATCTGGAAAGGACGCTTTGGCTTTCCGTTGATCATGAGAAGGCGTTTCAGTTTTTTGGTCGCCGGTACAGGTTCAAGTTTCAGTTCTTTTAAAAGCTCAAGGCCATCGGCATTGAGATAAAGGGCATTCGGTCCTTTCTCGATGAAACCGCCATCCACTTTCTTCGTCTGGATTTTTCCGCCGACCTTATTGGCCTTCTCGTAGATCGTGACCTTATAGCCTTCGGATTTAAGATAATAACCAAGGATAAGCCCCGAGAAGCCGGCACCCCAGATGGAGACGTTTTTATCAGAGGGATCAATTTTTCCGATGACTCTTTTCATGGATCAGTTATTCTTCAGAAATTCCTGAAGCTCTCCGGATTGATACATTTCAGTCACGATATCATTTCCACCGATGAGTTTTCCGCCGATGTAAAGTTGCGGATACGTGGGCCAGTTAGAATATTCCTTTAGACCATTTCTGATCTCCGGGTCATTGAGAATGTTGAAAGTCTTGAAAGACACTCCCACTTGCTTCAGGATCGCCACGCTATTGGCCGAAAATCCACACATCGGCGCGTCTGCGTTTCCTTTCATGAACAGAACGACTTTGGAACTTTTCAGGAGATGCTGAATCTGACCCTTGATATCAAGGCTTTTGTCAGCTTCTGAGATTTCTTCCACGGCATTGTTCAGAATATTAAATGGCATAAATTATCCTTTGTTCGCTAACTGATATTTTTCTTTCGTATAGGTCTGGAGTTTCACGGCGTGAATTCTATTTTTAAGTTCTTCTTTTAAAAGGTCCATGAGCATCTGGTGCTGTTCGATCAGAAGTTTTCCCTTGAAGGCATCACTGACGACAGTGATCGCAAGGTGATCGCGGGTTCCCGTCATGTCTTCCACCATCACAGTGGCATCGGGAATTCCCTTTTTGATAATATCTTCGACGAACTCAAACATAATTACCCTTTAGAGGCGACGGCCAGAAAGCTCGTCGCGAAAGTCAGAACCCGCATGAAGAAAGTGGTATAGCCAAAAAGGCGGTGCTTATTTCTGATCGCATGTTCGCCTCTCAGAAGTTTTCTTCCGGTATAAATCATGATGCCGTAGAGGAGGACTGTTGTCACGGCGATGGAGACATGAATATTCAGCATGAGGGGATTACTGAGTGCTTTAGATGCTTTCAGGATGGCCGAGCGGGACAGTTCAATCTGAAGAATTAAGAGCACATCCCAGATCATCGCCACACTCATAATTCTGATATGACGACTCCGATTTTTTCGGAAATAAATTCCCGTCATCATGATCATCAGAATACAGAAGGACTGCGCCTGCATCGCTATGGTTTCCACTGTGTCCTCTTTGAATTAAAAAGTTTAATGCAACTTAGCATAATTGACGGAAGTCTGCCTATTCATTTATGGTAGTTTCTCAGCTTGTCACCTTGCATAAAAGGACTTCATGTCACTCGGATCATGGGCAGTCATTGATATTGAAACAACGGGTGTTTCCCCAGCGAACGATGAAATCATTGATGTCGGCTTCCTCCAGTTTGAAGGAACAAAACTTGTACGAAGTTTCTCGTCTCTTGTGCGTTGTCAGAATCAGGTTTCAAGCTTCATCACTAAGCTGACAGGTATCACCAACGAACAGCTCGTGCATGCTCCTGCCTGGGCCCAGGTAGAAATCGATGTCGTTTCCCTTGAAGGTCATGCCCTTCTTGCCCACAACGCAAATTTTGAAAAAAGTTTTCTCGAGAGATATTTCGATCGTCTTCCGAAGACGGGTGCCCGCGAATCTTATCAGGATTCGATGTTCTATCTGTCGCTTCTCTTCCCGGAAAGTTCAACGCTCAATCTTGAACACTTCATCAACCTCCTCGGCATCGCCGAGAAGGAAGAACATAGAGGTCTCGCGGATTCGCGTGATCTTCTGAAGACCCTTTTGCTCGCGACCTATCTCACGCATAAAGACCGTGAATTCCGCATGAAGCTCTCCGAAGTCATGATGAGCATGCCGGATGAGTTCTGGTACAAGAATTTCTTTTCCCTCAAAGTGGAAGAACTTTTTGAAATCGCCCAGGCGATGGATTTCCCACTCGAGGACGCGTTCGATCGTTACATGACTGTGGCGAAAAAAAATCTCCTCCAGGAGCCACCGAAGAACCTTGGCTTCGGAAAAGATTTCTCGGGCCAGAATATCCAGAATATTCTCCGGGATGAAAAAAAGATCCAGACGGTTTTCCCACACTACCGGCACCGGGCCGCTCAGGAAGCACTATCTCTTCGTGTAGGGCAGGCCTTTAAGAATCGCGTTCACGCTTTGATTCAGGCGCCGACCGGCACCGGGAAAACCATGGGGTATCTCCTTCCGGCGCTCCTTTACGCCACCAATGAGAAAGAGACGATACTGATGGCGACGGGGACGAAAACGCTTCAGGATCAGGCGCTCGTCAAAGACGTGCCACAGATGCTGAAGCTTTTGAATCTCCAGGACAGTGCCAAGGTCGTGAAGCTCGTGGGAAGTAACAACCACCTGTGCGAGTTTCTCTTCCGCGAAAACGAAGATGAACCGGTGTTCTTAAATCCCTTTGGTGAGACTTTTGCCAAGGCGTATTTCGAAATGCTTTTCTTTTATAACTCGCGGGTTCCCTATGAGAAGAAACTCACGCGTGAGCAGATCCCCTATATTTTAAAGAAACTGACACCCGAACTCGCGGAAAAAGAAAGTAACCTCGCGGTCGATTACCGCGCGTGCGCGGGCCAGAATTGTCCTCTGTCAAAAGAGTGCTCTTACATCCAGGGACTTCGTGAAGCTCAGGACGCAAAACTCATCGTCGGAAACCACGCGCTGATGCTCAACTGGCCACGAAGCATTCCGCGGCCGCAGTTTGTCGTCGTGGACGAGGCCCATCGCCTTGAGCACGAAGCGACGTCGGCCTATACAATTGAAGTGGCCCACAACCAACTCGAGTCTTTCCTGAAGAATTTCCCGCAGGGGATGGGGTCTCTCATTTACCTTCTGGGATCGATGGAAGATGAGTTCGCGGTGGACGCCACCATCCAGCGTGTCCGCGAAGAAACTCAGTTCAACCTCAAAATGGTTCGTGATCACTTCGACACGCTTCCTGATGTGATGGAAAATTTCTTCAAGAAACTTCCCAATTACAGCCCCGCCTATTCCAATGAACTTCCGTTCCCGAAAAAAGGGGAACTTAAGGACTCGCTGGCCGCGGGGATTTATAATTCCTGCGAGAGCCTCTCGTATATTTTCGCCAACCTCTATCAGCTCTACATGCCTTACGTTTCCCGCTGGGAGAATAAAGATTTCCGGAATGAGCCTCAGAAACTTAAAGCGTGGGCGGTGTTTGAGCAGAACTTCGGCGCTCTCGAAAGATTAACGACGGCCTTCAAGCATTTCATCGATCAGCCGCCTGAATGGTGCACGATCATCGAGTACACAGAAAGTAATGGCTACTCGCTCGCTTCAAGCCCCGTGGATGTGGGACGCAGGATTCATGATGAGCTTCTCATGATGAGTGCCTCGGTCATTTTCACGTCGGCGACCCTCGGAAACGCTTCCGGCGATTCCGGAGTTCAGGGCGTGGAGTGGATGACGGGCTACACGTATCTCGCTCCTGAAAAACGTTTCAAGTCGGGTCTCTACCTTGAGGCCGTGTATGATTATAAGAACAACTCGAAAGTCTATCTTTGCCCGGACACCCGGAACATTTCCGATCCGCAGTTCGTGCCGGAACTTCTCGCGGAAGTAAATCCCGTGATCAAGGCACTCGGTGGACGGACACTTCTTCTCTTTTCCTCGCGGCTTCGGTTTGAAAAAGCCGTTGAGATTATGCTCAGGGAATTTGAAGGAAAAATCCCGGTCTTTGTCCAGGGACTTGGAAAGAATGTCGTTGAGGAATTCAAGCGCGAAGAGAGTGCCATCCTTCTCGGAATGGAAAGTTTCGGCGAAGGCATCGATATTCCCGGGGAGAAACTCCAGTTCATTGTCGTGGATAAGATCCCTGACGTTCGCCAGGACCTCGTCATCCAGAAACGCAGAGACTTCTTCGAGTTTAAATTCGGAAACGAGTTTAACGATTACTTCCTCGCTCACAGGACGCGCTCACTTCACCAGAAGTTCGGAAGACTCCTTCGCTCTGAAGCTGATCACGGGGCGATTCTTCTCGTGGATAACAGAGTGAAGAAATGGAAAGGCGGCACACTCCGGACCTTCCAGAAACTCATGGAGCCGTATCAGATCGTCTCAGTGCCGCTCAAAGATGCGTGCACATCGATCCGCGAGTATTTCAAAGTCTAAAGATTCAGGAAAAACTGAAACCCGTTCTCAAAGGCAGTCCGGCGACTGTCAGGTGTGAGTCCGTGACCTTCACCCGTGATGGTGATGAGCTCGTGATGAGAACCGAGTTGCAGTGCCTGGGAGTAGGGGACAATCGTATCCGCGGTGCCGTGAATGGTGAGGATCGGCGGAAGACTTTCACCCAGATATTTGACGGGACTCGCTTCATTCCACTTTGAAGAATCTTTTCCAAACGTCAGAACAATCAGATCCTGAAGATCAGGGGATGTTTCATAGAGAAGACTGAGATTCGTTGGTCCATAGAGATTGAGTATCCCCGAAATATTTTCATCCTGCATCCCTGCCATGAGAGCAAGATGAGCACCCGCTGATTCTCCTGCGAGAAAGATCTTTCCGATGGAAGAGTCTTTTCTCGCCCAGGCGATCGCTGCGAGAACATCTTCCAGTTGAGCGGGCCAGGGATGATTCACGGAGAGGCGATAGTTGATAGCGAGGGAAATAAAATCTTTTGCGACAGCCGCCAGAAGAATTTCATGAAAACCGTCTTTTGATCCGTAGGCCCAGCCTCCGCCGTGAAGGAAAATAATGGCAGATTTTTTCCCGGGTCTATCCGGCGAATACATATCAAGTTTCTGCTCACCGGAGTAGGTGATGTCTTTTCTGATCACGACGGCACCCGCTGAAAAGGAGAAGGCGAGGATAAGGAGGAATGCTTTCATGCGAATTGAAATACCACGACCGCCGCAAAAAGTCCTACGAGGATTCCCGCCAGGATGTCGGTCAGATAGTGCACGCCGAGATACATCCGTGAGAAGGAAACGATGGCCGCCCAGACGCCGATCCATCGCGCTTCGGAAAACTGCAAAAACAAAAGAATAAAGAAAAAAGAAAAGGTGGAACCTGAATGTGAGGAAGGAAAACTTAAACGCGGATCTTCCCGTACCAGTGGCACGATTCCTTTGCCACAGGTCTCCGGCCGCCCTCGTAAAACTTTTCTTTTCACGATGCCATTGACCGCCCAGACGATGAGGGGAGCAAAGAGAGCTTTTAAAACGTAAGGATTAAAGATGGTGTGAAAATAATTGGCGACATTCATGACCACCGAAATGAAGATCCAGAATTTCCCTTTTCCGGTCCACGTGAAAAGAATCATGATCCAGGTCAGGGGTCTTATCCGGAATTTCTGAATGGTAAGAAGAATGTTTTCATCAAGGGACTGAAGCTTCGGCGGAAAGTTCATCAGAAATTCTTTTTCAAATTCTGCACCCGGATTTCCCGGTCACCCTGGATCATCTGGAAGGGAATCCCGAAATGCTTGCTCACATAAAAACTCACCGGCTGCTCGATATCAGCATTGGTCGAATCATTCTGATAAACCAGAAGCTGGGAAGCTGAGAGACTCGCATCTCCGAGCTTGAAATCTTCCATGTCTTTCATCTTCCACTCAGCATAGATGATTTTTTCGTTCGGCGGAGTCTGGTAACTCCAGTCATTACCCGAACTGATAAGCGCCACCGGTGTTCTTCCTGTCGCGTCGAATTTTTTAGAAAGAGTGAAGAGGCACGAAGTCGAAAAGGCCGGGCCCACTAAATAATGGCGACTCGACATTGGCCGATGGAATTCTTGTTGCGCCGTAGCAGTCTGGAAAGTGTAATGAAGCTGCCCTGCATGGTGATCGCACTTAAAATTTTCTAACGAGTAATTGTTCCCGATGGATTTCTCAATTCTGACATGGAGAGGCAGAAACTGAGCATTCAACTCATAGAGGACATTGATTTTTAAAAACTCACCTGTATCAATCCGGGAAAGCACCTCGGCGATCACCTGATAGTTCTGCTTGTCCAGTTGCTGGATGAGTTTAAAGTTCTCCTGGGAATAGTTCACGCCTTTCTCAAAGTAGAAGTAGGAGCCTTCAAGAAGGATGTTAACGTTCAATGCCATTTCCTTCAGAGTAGAAGATTTCCTGACGTTCGACAAAAACAAAAATAACCGTGTTTGATAGTTCAAACCTTAAGACTTATTTGAGTTTATAGAGTGCGGGTGTTACATTCAACCCATTAAAAATTCATCCATAAGGTGCTTATGAATCTTCCTATTGAAGGGTCATTGGATTACTTAGCCATTCTTATCCTGATGCTCATTTCTCTGGTCATCGCTTCGGTGATTTTAGTTCTGAACAAAATCATGGGACGTGTCCCTAATGAAGTGACAAAGAAAAAATACGACACTTACGAGTGTGGTGTGGAGTACGAGGGCGATGCTCACCAACAGTTTTCCGTTCGCTATTATCTCGTCGGGATCATCTTCCTGATCTTCGACGTGGAAGTTGTGTTCATGTATCCGTGGACCATTGTTTATCAAACTTATCTGAAGTCCGGGCCCCTGATCCTTGCGGAAATGGGACTCTTCTTCGTGCTTCTTCTCGGGGGATATTTCTATCTCCGTCTGAGAGGGGCCTTGAGCTGGGACTAAGGGGAAATTTATGTCTAAAGACGGTAGTTCATTTTTTTATCCGACTCTTCTTTCTGAGGCCGCCAAATGGGCCCAGAAAAATTCTCTGTGGCCGATGCCTTTTGGTACCTCGTGCTGCGGGATCGAGATGATGTCGACACTCTCATCCACTTACGATCTCTCGCGCTTCGGTGCCGAGGTTGTGCGCTTCTCTCCAAGACAGGCGGACATGCTGATCGTGGCAGGGACCATCACCACGAAAATGGCGCCGGTTCTTCGCACGATTTACGATCAGATGCTCGAGCCGAAATGGGTCATTGCCATGGGGGCCTGTTCTTCTTCCGGCGGGATCTTCGATACGTATTCCGTTCTTCAGGGCATTGATGAAATCATGCCGGTCGACGTCTACGTTCCTGGTTGTCCACCGATTCCGGAAGGACTCATCTACGCGATCATGCACCTCCAGAATAAAATTGATAAAGGCATGGACAGAAAACCAGCTGAGCGTCCGACTTCAGAAGACGCGATGAACGCCATGACTTACAGAAAATCCATCGCTGACATCAAAGCGGACTTCACGATCACTCAGGACTACGTGAAACAGAACCAGTCGCTTCTTGATTCACTGAAGACAAAAGAGGAGATCAAGAAATGAGCACAGCTCCTTACCTGACTGAGCAAGGCAAAGTTGCCGGGCGCCTCATGGAAAAATACGCCAAGGACAGACGGCTCGAAGCCGATCGTTTGAACGAACCAGTTCTTTGGGCCCGCGACTCAAAAGACGCGAAGATCCTCGTGAAGTCCTTCATGATGGATGATCATTTTAAAATTGATTTTCTCTCTGATGTCACGGCTTACGATAACCAGGATGGAGAAGACGGCGAGAAGAGATTCATTCTCGTGTATCAACTCTATTCACTGGAAAAACATATCCGCATCCGTATCAAGGCGCCGGTTGATCTTAATGAATCAGCTGAGACCATCACGGATATTATTCCTGCGGCCAACTGGCTTGAGCGCGAGATTTTTGATCTCTACGGCATTAACTTCAACGGCCATCCGAACATGAGAAGAATCATGATGGATGAGCGCTTCGAAGGTCATCCGCTCCGGAAAGAGTATCCGATCAAGCAGCGTATGGGTTTCAACGACAACGTTCATTTCCACCTCGGTGGTCACGCCCTCCACGTTGACAACACACTTCTGGAAGACGGGTCTCCTGCTAACACCCAGGCGTTACCGGAAGGGGAAAAGTAAGATGACAACACCTAAAC
Source organism: Bacteriovoracaceae bacterium (assembly GCA_947451425.1). Classification (GTDB taxonomy): domain Bacteria; phylum Bdellovibrionota; class Bacteriovoracia; order Bacteriovoracales; family Bacteriovoracaceae; genus Peredibacter. Next base: position 28,725 of record CANGAC010000008.1, read on the forward strand.
CAAATGTTCATACGCTTCAGGATTTTTATAACCCGAACGTTCTGATTAACCTCGGACCTTCTCACCCGGCGATGCACGGAACCCTCCGGGTTATGTGTCGTGTGAACGGGGAGACGATTGAAGATGCGGCCTGCGAGATTGGCTACCTTCACCGCGGAATTGAAAAACTCGGCGAGACGAAAACGTATCACCAGTGGATGGTTTACACTGACCGCTTAAACTACTGTTCCGCTCTCAACAACAACATCGCTTACGCGATGGCGGTTGAGAACCTCATGAACATCACTCCGACCGAGCGTTGCCAGTGGATCCGCGTGATCTGCATGGAACTTGCCCGGATCATCGATCACATTATCTGTGTCGCAATCAACGCTCTCGACTTAGGGGCCATGACAGTATTCTGGCTTCTCTATCACTGGCGCGAAGAAGCTTACACGATGATTGAATCCATGTGCGGAATGCGCCTCACGACGACGTACGCGCGTATCGGTGGCATGAGCTATGATCTTCCGGATAATCTCCTCGAGCGCCTCTGGAAATTCTGCGAAGAAATGCCAAGAGCTCTCGATGAAGTCGAAGGCCTTCTTACTTCCAACAGAATCTGGATTGACCGCACGAAAGGTGTGGGAATCATCACAAAAGAAGACGCGCTCAAGTATGCCGTGACTGGTCCGACTCTGAGATCCGCTGGTATTGACCACGATCTTCGCCGGGACCGTCCTTATTATACCTATCCGGAACTCGATTTCGATGTCGTAGTGGGAAACAACGGTGACGTTTACGACCGCTACCTCATCCGCCTTGAAGAAATGAGACAGTCGATCCGCATTCTCAAACAGTGTCACGACAAGATTCCGATGGGCCCACTGTGGGTGAAAGACAAGCGCGTGAACATTCCGGAGAAGATGGACGTCTATACGAAGATGGAAGTTCTTATCCATCACTTCAAGATCTTCATGGAAGGGATTGATGTGCCACCGGGAGAGGGCTACTCGTGTGTCGAAGGTCCTAACGGAGAACTTGGATTCTACATCGTCAGCCGTGGCGGACCAAAGGCGTGGAGAATGAGAGTGAAATCTCCTTCGTTCATGCTCTTCCAGGCTTTTGAACAATCGGTGAAAGGCGGAAAAATTCCGGATGCAGTTGCGCACCTTGGGTCAGTGAATATTATTGCCGGCGAATTAGATCGCTAGGAGAAAGAAATATGTTATCTGAACAGATTAAAACAATGATCAATGGGCTGAGACCTCATTTTCCCACTGAACAAGCACTCCTTATTCCGCTTCTGAATGAGATTCAGAATGAGCACGGCTGGGTATCTCTGGAATCGATGAAGGCAGCGGGAGAGTTCTTAAACCTCCCTTTGTCTAAAGTCAGAGAAGTCGCAAGCTTTTACACAATGTACAAGCTTCGCCCACAGGGGAAAGTTGACGTACAGATCTGTACGAACATTTCCTGCTGGTTAAACGGCGCAGATAAACTCATGGCCTGTGCTTCGAAGAAACTCGGAATCCATGCCGGTCAAACCACTTCGGATGGAAAGTTCACTCTGAATCAGGTTGAGTGCCTTGCCTCTTGTGGAACTGCTCCGATGCTCACGATGAATGAAGATTACTATGAAAACCTGGATGAGAACTCACTGATTAAACTTCTCGACCAGGCCAGTGCTGATCTTGATGCAAAAAAAGTTGTAGGAAAAAGCACTCGTAAAGAGGGAGTTTGGCCATGATGTACAACAACGAACATTTTGAACCAGTCATCACTCCCAATGTGGATAAGCCAGGCTGTGAAACTTTAGATTTCTACCTGAAGAACGAAAATGGTTACAAAGGTCTTGAGAAAGCTCTCAAGATGAAGGCCGCAGACGTCATTGAAGAAGTGAAGAAATCAAACCTTCGCGGTCGCGGCGGTGCGGGCTTCCCGACGGGAATGAAGTGGTCTTTCATGCCTGCCAATCCGGTCGACGCGAACGGAAATCCTAAGCCGAAGTATCTCGTGTGTAATGCCGATGAAGGGGAGCCGGGGACTTTTAAAGACCGTCTCATTTTCACAAAAACTCCGCACCGGATGATTGAAGGCATGATCATCGCCGGACATGCCATTGGTTCCGCCAAAGGCTTCGTTTACATCCGCGGTGAGTGGTTCAAAGAAGCTCGTTTGATGAAAAAGGCCATCGATGATGCTTACGCGAAAGGCTTCCTTGGAAAGAACATTCTGGGGTCAGGATTTAATTTTGATCTCGTTCTTTACATGGGTGCCGGCGCCTACATTTGTGGTGAAGAAACTGCTCTTTTAAATTCGCTCGAAGGCAAGCGTGGCGAACCTCGTCTGAAACCTCCATTTCCAGCGCAAGTCGGAGCTTTCGGGATGCCTTCATGCGTGAACAACGTTGAAACTTTTGCTGCCGTTCCGTACATCATCGATCGCGGATGGGAAAAATACGCAAAAATGGGAATTGAACGTGCCGGCGGTACCCGGATGATCGGAGTTTCCGGTCACGTGAATAAGCCAGGTGTTTATGAGCTTCCGATGACCCTCACCATCAACGAGATCATTGAGATCGCGGGTGGCGTGAAGGGCGGAAAACTGAAAGCAGTCATTCCGGGAGGAGCTTCGGCTCCGATGCTTCGGGCAGATGAGTGCGGATGTAAAACCGATTACGATTCCCTCGCAAAAGCGGGAACGATGGCGGGCTCCGGTGGACTCATCGTCATGAACGATACCGTGAACATCGTCGAAGCCACTTATACTCTTCTCAAATTCTACGAGCACGAATCGTGCGGTCAGTGCTCGCAGTGTCGCGAAGGTTCCCACTGGCTTGCAAGAATGTTTAAACGCATTCTCGATGGCGGCGGAACTCAGGACGATCTCGATTACGTTAGTCACATCTGTTCAAATATGGCGGGACAAACAATCTGTGCGTTTGCCGATGCTGTGACTGGTCCTGCTCTTTCTTCCGTCCGTAAGTTCAGATCAGAGTTCGAAGAACTCATCGTGAACGGGGGACTCAAGGGTCTCGGAAGAACGGAATCCATCTCGCACAGAACTGAAGGTGCCCATGTCTAATACAGAATACCTCGTAAAAAAATCCAAAGTGGATCTGAACTACGCTTCTGATAAGAAGCCGGTTCACTCTGATACGTCTCCGGACGCAAAACCCCTTCCGAAAGTCACGATTGACGGAAAGGCGTATGAGTTCAAACCGGGTGACACGATCATGCAGGTAGCGGAACGCTACAAAGTGCACGAAGAGATTCCGCGCTACTGCTATCACCCGTCAATGCCGATCGCCGGGACTTGCCGGATGTGTACGGTAGAAGTGGAGAAAGCTCCGAAGCTCATGACGTCTTGTTCAACTCCTGCTGCTGACGGCATGGTTGTTCATACACGTTCAGAAAAAGTCATGAAGTCCCGCACGGGAGTCATGGACTTCCTTCTCACAAACCATCCGCTTGATTGTCCGGTTTGCGACAAGGCGGGTGAGTGCTCACTTCAGGATTACAATTTCGAGTACGGTCCTTCGAAGTCAAACTTCAAGGAAGAGAAGCGCGTTTACGAAGAAGCCACGACGAAAGCTCTCTCAGATAAAATCACTCTTAACATGAACCGCTGTGTTCACTGTGAGCGCTGTGTACGCTTCACAGATGATGTGACAAAAACCAATGACCTCGTGATGGTGAACCGCGGCTGGCACAAAGAGCTTGAGGCCACTGATCCTGAAAAGGGTCTCACGAATGATTACCAAGGGTGTCTCACGGACTTCTGTCCGGTGGGAGCTCTGACGATGAACGATTTCCGCTTCCAGAAGCGCGCCTGGTTCCTCGATAAGAAAGCTTCTGTCTGTGACCGCTGCTCGAAGGGTTGTAACATCGAAGTCCATTCTGACCAGAACATCGTTTACAGATATGTACCGATTCACAATGAAATGGTGAACGGTCACTGGATGTGTGACGAAGGCCGCGTGTCTTATAATGATCTCATGGATCCGATGCGTGTGATTGCTCCGCTCCTGAAGCATGACGGACAACTTCACGCGACTTCCTACGAAACAGTTCTCTCTGAGATGATTGCCCATGTGAATGGTGCGGGCTCAGTGGACCTTATCGTCGGAACTGATTCCACTCGTGAAGAAGCAAACTTACTGAAAGAAAAAGTGCCGGGTCTTCTCGGTCGCACCGTAAAAGTTTCTTATTACAATGGAACTCACGGCGTTCAGACTTCGAAAGATGACAAGGCCCTCGATCATCTTCTCCGGAAGCTTGATCACACGGCGAATACCCGTGGTGTGGAAGACGAAGGGATTTCGGTTCTCGCTAACGGAGAGTCGAACGCAGACGTCGTGATTTACTTCCGTAACGGCCGGGCGGCAGTTCCGAAATTTAAATCAGGGGCGAAAGTCATTCTCTGGGGTGTGTGGAACTTAAATGAAGTGAAGAGCATTCCAGGTGTTGTCGGAATCATCCCGGGTCTTTCGACCGTGGAGAAATCCGGTTCTTATAAGAACGTCGATGGAATCGTTCAAAAATTCCACCCGGCGATCCAGCACAAGGGAACAGCTGTTGCTGCTCATGATGTCGTTAATCTTCTCGCGAGGATGAAATAATGGACTTCGAAACAATTTTTCCCTTCGCCCAATTAGCGGCGAAGATTGCCTTCGTGGTGGGACTCGCTCTCGGAGTGGTTCCTATCATGGTGTGGTTTGAGCGCCGGGGTGCTGCGTGGATGCAGGGTCGGGTAGGACCTAACCGTGTCGGGCCATTTGGTCTTCTTCAGCCTCTCGCGGACGTGATCAAATTCTTCCACAAGGAAGACTTCACACCGAGAAACGCCAATAAGTTTTACTACTACCTCGCACCGATGATGGCGCTCATTGCTCCTCTTTGTGCGATGTCGGTCATTCCTTTCGGCTCACACATCGTGGTCGAAGGAAAAACGGTCGTTCTTCAGATCGCTGAGATGGATGCCGGAGTTCTCTTCATCCTCGCCTTTGCGGGTCTTGAAGTTTATCCGATCATTCTCGCGGGATGGGCGTCGCGGAACAAGTACTCCGTTCTCGGGGCACTTCGCGGATCTTCGCAGATCGTTTCTTACGAAATCTCCATGGGTCTCTCGCTTCTATCCATGCTCATTGTCTATGGTTCTGTGAATCCACATGACATGGTGGCCTGGCAGTCTGAAAACTGGTGGGGCTTTCTCATGAATCCATTCGGAGCACTCGTGTTCTGGATTTCGATCTTCGCAGAAACAAACCGCCTTCCATTCGATTTACCAGAAGGGGAATCAGAACTCGTGGCCGGTTATCACCTTGAGTACGGAGCGATGAAATTCGCGCTCTTTTTCATGGCGGAATACGTCGCGATGATCATGGCTTCGGCCCTTATCTCGACACTCTTTTTCGGTGGCTACGGCATTCTTCCGGGCATGCAGATGCTCATCGATATGATTGTGAATCACTTCGGTTTCAGTGCAGTAGGAGCTCAGAACACTCTGGCCGCGTTCCAGGTTCTGTCTCTTGTTTCGAAAGTTGCCTTCTTTATGTTCATGTTCGTGTGGGTTCGCTGGACGCTTCCAAGATTCCGTTTCGATCAGCTGATGGATCTCGGTTGGAAAATCCTCTTCCCGCTTTCGTTAATTAACCTGGTAGTAGTGACACTCGCTGTTTACTACTTCAATTCATAGGAGGACTTGATGGCAACCATTAACGTCTCCAAGAAATACACGGCCCGGGAAAAAGCTTATATCCCGGCCATCCTCATCGGGATGAAGATCACGATGAAGCGCTTTATCCAGGGATTTCTTTTCCGGAAGCATGACACGATCATGTACCCGGAGCAGAGAAGAAAATATTCTGACCGCTTCAGAGGCGCCCACTTTATTTCCGTCGACTCTAACAAGACAGAGAACTGTACGGCGTGCTTCCTGTGCGAAACGATCTGTCCGGCCGAGTGTATCCACATCGTGGCCGACGAAAGAGAAGACGAACAGAATCCGTATGGCGTGAAGAAAGAGAAGAAGCCTGTGAGCTTTGACATCGATCTTCTTCGCTGCTGCTTCTGTGGTTTCTGCGAAGAAGCCTGTCCGAAAGACGCCATCAAGATGAGTGGGAATTATGAAATGGCCACCTCTTCACGCGAAGAGGCCATTGTGGATCTCGATCAGTTAAAGCGCCCGATGAATGGCCGCCATGAACTGAATGAGGGGAAGAAGAAATGAGCCCGGTACTAGTCATTCTCGCAGCGATCTCTGCGATTCTTGCGATCACGATGTTATTTGCCAAAAATCCGATTACTTCAGCGATGTGCCTTCTCGGTGTTCTCATCATGACGGCCGGGATGTACGGCATGATCGGTGAGCACCTGGTAGCAACGATTCAGCTCGTGGTTTACGCCGGTGCCATCATGGTTCTCTTTATCTTCTCCATCATGCTTCTGAACCTCAATACGGAAGAGACGGATTATAAAGACAAACCCATGGTTTTCGCCGGAGCACTCGCTCTTGGTGTGGCCGCGTTTGCCGGGATCGGGACCGCCATCTGGAATCACTTCCAGGCCGGTGAAGTTGTGACGAAAGGTCAGTTCAGTGCTGAGGTGGTGAAAAACCTCGGGGGAAATACCAAGGTTCTTTCTCACTCTCTCTTTACCCAATATTTTGTTTCTTTCGAAGTCATCTCGTTGGCCCTGCTCGTTGCAGTCGTCGGCGCAGTTGTTCTTGCGAAGAGAAAGTTTGATTAAGGTATCACCATGACAAACGAAATCCTGCTTCAACTTCTTGCTGCTTTCCTCTTCACGATGGGAATGCTGGTTGTTCTCATGAGAAGAGACACCATCATGATCCTCATGGGGATCGAGCTTCTCCTGAACGCCGCGAATCTTTCGATGGTTGCTTTTTCTAAGGCCAACCACATGATCGATGGCCAGCTTCAGGTTTTCTTCGTGATCACCATTGCCGCTGCAGAATCCGCGATCGGTCTTTCGATCCTCGTGAACCTGTACCGGAACTTTGGTTCTATTAAAACGCAAAGTGCGACTACCCTTAAAGGATAAGACCTGTGGATACGATCAACTCTATTCTTCCGCTGCTTATTTTACTCTCACCACTCGTTGGATTCTTTATCAATGGTGTGGTCCTTCCTCTGAAGTATAAAGGATTCGCGAAAACCGGACCTGATACAGCGGGTGGGATTGCGACCATGTTCATTGCCGCAAGTTTCGTGATGGGGCTTCTGGCCTTCTCAAAACTTCATGGAGAAAATCCGGCCGTCGTGAACTACGCTTACCAGTGGTTTGACTTCGGCGGTCTCAAGGTCGCTTTTGAACTCAGGATCGATAAGCTCTCGGGAATTCTTGTTCTTATCATTTCCGGGATCGGGACTCTCATTCACCTTTACTCAACTTCGTACATGCACGATGAAGAATGTGTCGGGAGATACTTCTCTTACTTAAATCTTTTCTGCTTCAACATGCTTCTTCTCGTGATGGGTGCCAACCTTCCGCTCCTCTTCTTCGGATGGGAAGGAGTGGGACTGTGTTCGTACCTCCTGATCGGTTTCTGGTA
>CANGAC010000009.1 GCA_947451425.1 Bacteriovoracaceae bacterium
CCTCCTGCCTGTTTCGACCTACGTCCGTCTTCCAGGAACACTTCCTCAGGCGAAGATGCACATTTATCGCAACTGCGCTCTTTACACGGCCGAGGTCGCGATCGGAAGAAATCTTATCCGGAAGGGCCTTTCTCCAGACGCCATCACCGGCCATAGTTTTGGTGAGTGTGCAGGTCTAGTGCTGGCCGGCATTTTTTCCATTGAAGAAATGTTTCATGTTGTCGTTCACCGGAATCTTCTATGTCCTCCAGCCAACGAACTCGGCTTCATGGTAACCCTGAACGGGAACCGCGAGAAACTGAAAGAGTTTCTGGGTAGCGAAGGCGTATATCTCGCCAATTTGAATTCACCGAAGCAGCTTGTCGTCTCTATTGCTTCTGACAAAAAAGAATGGGCGCTCGACTGGCTTCGTAGTAACCGAGTTCCGCATCTTGTTCTTCAGGGCCTTCCTCAGCCGTATCATAGTCCGCTGATGGAACCGTACCGGAAAAAACTTCATGAGCGCCTTTCTCAGCTGAAACTTTCACCGCAGAAACCGGCCACTCCCTTTTTCAGCGGGATTCTTCATCACTGGATTACACCGGAAAATATCAGCTCAGTTGATTTCGTCGATCTCCTGGCGCGCCAGCTGACGGAGCCGGTGAATTTCATCGAACAAGTTGAGGCCTTGAAAAAAAACGGCTGCACGAGATGGTATGAGGTCGGTCCCGGTAAAATGCTCGAGCCACCTCTCAAGACAATTCTTGGGGACGCCATAGTGGTTTACCGGAACGTTGAAGCCCTTCTTCCGAACCTCGTTGATCTGAAGCGTTTATCTAAGCCCCAGAATGATGAGCTGAAAAAGAGTAAGTGGTTCTCAAAAATCAAAGATGTTCTTCAGACCGTGACTGGTTACAAGACCGAAGACATCGATATCGCCCATAGTTTCCAGAACGATCTGGGTATTGATTCAATTAAGAAGGCCGAGATCCTGGTGAAAATCATCAAGGACGAAAACCTGAATAGTAATTCAGATTTTTCCGTCACGAGGTTCTCTACCATTTATGAAGCTGTTGAGTATCTTGAGAATTACTCCGACGAAGTGGATCCGCTCAAGAGTTCTCACGAGAAGCTCATCGAGGCCGTGGTCCCGCATTGGGAATTCGCTCCGAGACCTGTGCTTCCGTTTCTTGTGGAAAAGAAGAGTACTTTCCTGAAAACAACATGGAGAGATGATTTCCTTTCCGGAATGATGGAACTCACTTCGGGAAGTTCTACGATCTATGTTATCGATACGGTCAAAACCAGTGTCTTTGGTCAGAACATTTTGAACTCTCTTTTGAGTTCATGGCAAAAGCTTCTCCCGAAGCTGGAGCTTATGGAACTTCATGTCTGCCTTCTGGATAAAACATCGAATGGGGACTTCTGGCCCGTATCTGCTCTCCTGCGATCTTTAGTGAAAGAGACGAGAGAATTTTCATTCACCTACATTCACTCACCTGACGGTGATCTGGATGAAGAAGATATTCGTCAGGAAATTTCTTTCTCACAAATTCGCGATGTCCGCTTCAAGGACGGGAAGCGTCTGGTGAAAAACTTCCGCACTCTCACGCCTACGATCTCTGCGGTGAGAAAATCCATGACCTTCGTGGCCGTCGGTGGTTCGCGCGGGATAAGTCACGAAATCCTGAGACGCTTTCCGGTCATCGCAGGCGACCGACTCATCCTCATGGGACGAACAGACGGAGCGGATCCTTCGATCCGTGAGCATTTAAAGCTCCTGAAAGATCAGTGGAAAAATTTTGAATACCTCAAAGTGAATGCAGAAAATGCTGAAGAAACCGTGAAAGTTCTTTCCGGCAAAGTGACAGAAATCGATATCCTTCTGAATGCTTCCGGCATGGAAGTGAGTAAGAATTTCAGCGAACGAAAAGTTCAGGACGTCGTAGCAGAAGAAAACTCCAAACTTCTTCCACTTGCAGCAGTGAATCTGATCAGAAAAAAACTCAAAGTGAAAAAGACATTTATTTTCTCTTCTGTGGTCTCTCATTTCGGCAACAAGGGACAGGCGGTTTACGCGTTCACGAATGCGCGCATTGAACATTCTCTTTCAGAGGGGATGACGGCACTCGCCTGGGGACCCTGGGAGGACGTCGGGATGACCACCAATCTCGGGATTCTCCAGAAAATTAAAGAGTGGGGGATCTCGCTCATTTCTCCAGCGGAAGGGGCAGAGCTTGCCCACCGGCTCTTTCTCACTGACGACGCGCTCCCGAACGTGATTCTTCCCATGGATAAAAAAGATGTGCTTCTTCTCTCGGCAGAACAGCACACGAATCCCGTACTGGGAAAACTCTCTGACAATTTTGAGGCCGTCTTCCAGAAGAAAGTTTCGATCGAAAAGGAGTTCTATCTCACTGACCACGTCATGCTCGGAAGGAAGGTTCTTCCGGCCGCTTATTTTATCTCGCAGATCCTGGCCTACGGCCGCACACTCTTCTCGAAGATGGTATCCGTGGAAGACTTCACCGTCCTCAACATGCTTTTCATGGAAGATAGTGACAGCTACGAATATAAGTTCCAGTGCTTCCCCCGCGAACCCTATGACGTGAATATTTATTCCATCATCCGGAACGCTCAGGGGAAAATTAACCCGGACGCCCAATTCTCTCCCTTTAAAGTTACGAGAGCGGTGGATGAGAAAAAAATTGATCTTTTGACATTCTATGAAGTGGAAGAAAGTTTCGGGGCCCTCTTTCAGTTCGTGAAACACGCTTACCTTGATCAGAACAAGAATCTTCGGGTGGAAATTCATCCCGCAGAAATTCCCGTTCTTTCCGGAAACCGTGTTTTTGATTTCTGGCTCTTCCTCATAGATCTGACTTTTCAGGCACTTTCTCTGCAGGTGAAAGCGGTCACTGGCGGAGTCATCATGCCGGTGAGTTTTGGAAGACTGATCTTTGCCGACGAACAGATTGAAGTCACGGGTCCCATCCAGGTCTTTACTCAAGTTCATCAGCAAACGGATCGGGACGGAAGGGGAGATATTCTCATCACCAATGAAGACAACGTTTGCTTCTGCAAAATCGAGAATGTTTACTTCCGGAAACACTTTCTTCTTAACCGCTCAGAAGTCCGGATGATAGATTCATGAAATGGTCCATTCTTGCGATGACATTTCTTTTTACTCTTTCCGTTTGGGCCGTCATCCCAAGAGGAAGCACTCCACCTTTCATGGCGGGCATAGAATTACGTCAATCAAATTTTCCCATCAGCTCCTGTAAAGTCTGGAAAGACAAAGAGCTCTTCTGCACTGAGGGCTTCTACATGCGGGATGCTTTTTCTGAATGGACCTATCAGGACAAGATCAAAACCACCTGGAGCTGGCCTCTCCCGCTATCCGGAGTTCAAAAAGTGAGTATCGGGATGGCCCTTGGTTTTCAGAATGTGAGACCAGCTTATCCCTGGAATTTCTTACCTCAGATCATCGACGGCTGGGCGTTCGCAATGGTTATTAAAGAAGGCCGCGTTCCACCGGGACTTTGTCGGCCTTTTTCCGGTGGATATTGTGAATTCGGAGCAGGAAGGGGACTTTATTTTGTTGGAGGCAAACCTTCAAACTTCTGGGAGGAGCTGGGTCTGGATTTCGCTCATGGCATGCATGGTGAAAAGACAAAAGACCCCTGGATGACAAAGATTTCGTCTGCGATCTTAAGTGGTGATTTCAAATCTCTTCGAGATAAAATTAGCTGTCTGGATAATCAACACTTCATCGATTGCGGACCCAGGACTCCATGAAAAAGTATTTGTTCCTACTCTTCATTATTCTTCCGGTCTTAGGGCTGGAACTTTCGCGTAAACGCGGTTTTTTGCCAAAAGAATACAAAGTTTTTTTCAAATCGCCCAAATCACTCGTGCTTCCGGTTCAGATCCGGGATGTGACTGAAAAAAGCGGAATCATCTTTACTCACAAGTTAATTGAAAGAACATTGAAAGATATCCAGCACATCAAACCCTGGGTGCTTGGTTCCGGCGCCACTGTCTCGATCAGTGATGTGAATCTCGACGGCTTCTCAGATGTGTATCTGACTCAGATGGATCTTTTGCCGAACAAGCTTTTTCTGAATCAGAAAGATGGCACGTTCCGGGACGCCACCGCGGAGTTCTTTCCTCCGGATGTTAACTCACGATGGATCTCACTCAAGCCTACTTTCTTTGATTGCGACAATGATGGTGATCAGGATCTTTTTATTAATACTTCTGATTGCCCCCGTCTCTATCGGAATGAGGCCGGAAAAAAGTTCACCGACATCACACAGTCGGCAGGTCTCAGCATCTGTCATACCGTCAATGGTAACGTTGTCGACGTGAACAGCGACGGACTTCTTGATCTCATCTACGCCAGCTATAATATTTACGGCACTGAAAAGCAGATGGATAATTTCATGAACGCGGACAGGTCCCGCGAATATCACGCAGCTTTCAGGAACAAAGGTCAGTGCCAGTTTGAGAAGATAGAAAAAATCGGAATCGAAGACGTCGGTCTGACTCATTCCATTGGTGTGGTTGATCTTCGGGGCATAAACCGGAAAGATTTGTGGTTTGTCACTGACGTCGGAACAGATCGTCTATTTCTTGATAACGGAGACGGGACATATACTAATTCTACTGACCTCCTGAAGACGGCCTTTAACCGGCACGGAATGGCCTTTGATGTTTCCTACGACGAAGGTGAGACCAGACCCAGCGTTTATATTTCCCATGTCTTTTCTCCGAGCTTCATGGTTGAAGGAAACGCTCTTTGGAAAATGGACGCTGAGGGAGAGCTCGTCAATTCTGCCAGGAAAATGGGAGTTTCTGACTGTGGGCATGCCTGGGGTGGAAAATTTCACGATCTTGATCTCGATGGTGACGAAGATCTCCTTGTCACGAATGGATTCGTTTCAAAAAATCCGAAGAAAGATTATCTCTTTCCACTCGCACTCCTGGGGATGACCAATCGGGATTACATGAGACATGCCCGGAACTGGCCCAAAATGAACGACGCTTCTTTGTATGGATATCAAAAGAATTGTATCTTTTTGAGAGACCAGGAAAATTTCGGAGTACCGGCCTCTGCCAATGACTTCACGGAAGATCTCCTCGATGGGCGCGCGATTGTCACTCTCGATGTGTTGAAGAACGGCTCACCCAGTATCCTCGTGGCCAACCAGGTTCAACCGCTCCGGGTCTTTCAGGTGGCAAATAATTCCGGCAATAACTGGATCGGTTTCCATCTTCGGGGAACTTGCAGTAACCGGGACGCTTTTGGCACGAAAGTTAAACTTTTGTCCGGGGGGAAATCCCAACTTCGCTGGTATTATCCTTCTAATGGATACTCAGCTCAGACAGAAAGTTCTCTCCTCTTTGGCCTGGGTAAAAACAGTACCCTGGATGAAGTTGATGTTCGCTGGCCAAACGGCCACTCAGAGAAATTCAACGGTCTGGCGATGAACCAGTACCACACGCTTACCGAAGGAGCTGCTTGTGCTCGATAAAATCAGAAAAATTGATCCTCGTTATCTCTTCCTGCTTTTTTTTCTCGGAGTTTTCGCGGATGCCTTTCTCTTTCATACTCATATGAAATCTCCGTGGCAACTTCTCGCGGCGGTTGCAGGTGCCCTCGGGACTGATGTCCTTTTTAATTATTTCCGTCACAAAAAATGGACTTTTCCTCAGAGCGGACTCGTCTCAAGCTGCGGGACTTTCACTCTCATTTCGAGCCCTATCGTGTGGCCCTATTTCCTTCTGGGATTTCTCGCCATCTACTCAAAACACTTCATCACGTTTTCCAATAAGCATATCTTTAATCCGGTGAACTTCGGCGCGTGTCTGGTGCTTTTTTATTGCAACGATGTCGTTCAGAATGGAGGGAGTACCTGGAGCGGAAGATACTTCATGATTCCCTATCTCTTATTGGTGGGAACTTTCCTCACTCTGGTGGCGGGAAGATTCATCGTGAGTGCTTCGTATCTGGCATTCTTCTGGCTCTTCGATTATTTCTACCTGGGACAACACCTGCCTGCGAACATTACATCTCTCGCCGCACCTCCCTTCATGCTTTTTATTTTCTTCATGATCTCCGATCCGAAAACAACACCAAAAGTCTGGTGGCATCAGATGCTTTTTGCTGCTGCCGTAGTCTTCATTGAGGGGATGTTTAAGCTGAACCGGATTCCGAACGGAGTCTTGTGGGCACTTCTGATTACGTGTGCGCTTTACGCCGTGATCATTCCTCTCGCTAAAGAAATGGCGATGAAATTAATGGTCCCTCAAGGCCAGGGTGCCCGGTAGGCACGGTATACGTGTCTTCCTTTCCCAAAGCTCAGGGCCCATGTTTCTTCGGCACCTTTCATCTCGACGATGTCGTTCTTCGCCTTTTCCTTGGTGCCAAAGGAAAGGGTTAACACTCCCTCAGTTAGCTGAAGAGAACCCTGAATCATCACCAGCTCATCTTTCGCCCGGAGCTCAGTGAATTTCTTCACGCGTTTTTCCTTAAGATCCAGATCATAGGCAAGAACCCGGGAATACTTCGCGAGACCAAATCCCCAGTTCGAAAACAGAACGAGGCGACTGGTTGCCGGATCAAACCATGGGTTATGAAGGAAGACCGGATGCTCTTCTTTACGGAGGGAAAACTGATCATTGAATCCACCGAGAACCCAGTCGATTTTTTTTGTTTCTTTATTGAGGTAGGCCACACCGTTCATTCCGAGACTAATGAGAAGGCCCTTGTCACCAATGGTCTGGATAGCATTCAGGTGAAGGAGTTCTCCGACAACTTCTCCCTGAAAGCTCGCGAGATAGGACGTTGCCATCGCCTCCGAGCCAAATTGCTTGATATAATCAGATGCTCCCCAGTCGAAAAGTATTTTCCCATCTTTTCTCTCGCGGATTCGCTTATCGAGATAGGGAAGTCCGCTGATCATGCGCCCAAGTTCCACTTCCATTCCCAGCCAGTGATCGAGACCATAGAGAATAAACTCGTGGCCATCGTAACCATACGCCACTGTCTTAACCGGTTTCATGGCGGGATCGAGAATGACACGAGGGCCGAAAAAACCAACACTGATCTCGGTCTGATCCACAATCTGATACGAGTAATAGCGCTCGCCGTTAATGTCGTGAGGCCTGAAATCTGAACATTGCTCGTTAATTTTTCTTTGAAAAAGGAGTTCCCCTTTGGGAGAAAGAATCAAAAGATGACAACCTTGTTCTTCCGATGAATTCAATTGAATTGGTAATTGATAGACCGCTGTGATGAGAGGTTTATTGATGACAGAAGTTCCGGCCATCTTGAAATAGGGAAAACTCGCAGGAAGGAGATGGAGCTTCACTTTCGTTGTGTTCTTGTTTTCGCGAAAAGAGAAATTGAGAATCCGTTCGCCGAATTTCTCGGGGAGCTTACCGTTCAGGAAAAGTTTTTCTCCCGGACCACATTTCTTTCCGTTCAAAGAACATGAGACAAGCATTGATCCTTCATCAAGTTCAAGCACCGGAACCAGATCAGCATTGTATTCGCGAAGTTCATAGGTTCCGTCTTTCCTCTCATCAACGACAGAATTTCTAATCTTCCACCCCGCAAAAGAGAAAGTGGACATCATCAGGAGAGTGAAAAATAATGTGATTTTCATGGAATCATCCCGCAAAGATCAGTGGAAAGATATTTTTCCATTGGAACCAGCTCACGTCTGAGTAATAAAAATCCCTGTCCGATTTTGAGATCGCCTTGATGAAGAGTCACATCAATTTCACTTCCTGCCCGGGCGAAGTAAGTAGAGACGACATCGGTATTCAGCGAATAAACCGCCAGGAGCTGGAAGCCCTTCCAGGGAGAAACTTTGACCTTGAGGCCACCTTTCCTGAGATCGAAGAGGCAAAAACTATAACGGATATCTGGAGAGACTCCTTCCACATTCCGCTCTTTGGAATCAAGCACTGGAAGGATGAGCCAGCGATTTTCCATCATCTTTCCACGAGTGATGAGTTTTAAATTTGCACCTGTTCTGAACTGAGGATATCCCCAAAGTAAGGCGAGAGCCCCTGTGAGAACTGAAATCAGAAAAAGACTGACGAGAGAAAATTTCTTCATCGGCATGCCTTCAATACAACAGTGATAGGAAGGGCCTGGATTTTCCCCGGCATATATATTCTGAGCATCAGACTGAAATTTCCTGCCTCTCTGAGATTGATTGTTTTTTCATCCGGAATTTCCACCGACCAGGATTTTTCAGATTGATTCATCTGAGTTTTTGTCAGGGAATAAGGGCCCGGATTTTGCGGAAGAAATCCTGCTTCATCATAGGCCGTGATGGACCACCACTCCGCCGGAAGATCACTTCCGGAAATGATGTAAGTGCATTTGTCTGATAGGAGTTTCCCGCTATCATCTTTTGTCCGTGTAAAATAAATCGCCGCTTCTTTCGGAAGGGCAAAGAGCCCATGGCCTGCGATCCATGCCCGCTCCCAGATACCGGCATCTGGAGAAGCGGTCAGGGCAAGGGAGTGCCAGTTTCCGAAACTGACCAGACCGTTCCGAAGGCCGATGAGGTTTAAGGCAGCGAAGGCCAGAACTGCACCAAGAATAAGTCCCGAGAAAAGAGTGAGGATTATTTTTTTGAAGAAGCTGAATTCGGGGATCACTTCAGGGTCACAAATTCGCGGTTTTTGAGATCATGGAAAAACTCAGTAATGTCAGTTTTTAGCTGCTCGTGATGTTTTTCAGGGACCTTGCATTGGACTTTCGTAAGTTCAAAAATATCCCCCACGGACTTTGTTCCATCCACGGCGCCAATGATATGAGACGAGAGCCCGTCAATCTCAAAAAAAGCCTCTTCATTATTCAGGTCAACCAGTCTGATCAGATTCGGCGACCGCTGAAGCATCACGTGATCCTGAAGCTTAGGAACCAGTAACCAAATATTTGATTTTACCATGCTCAAATGCTAGCAGAAGCCTTACAATGTATTCAAGGTAAAGCATGTTTAAGAACAGAAAATTTGACCCTAATAGGCTCATATATCCTCGGGTGCCGCTCGTTTTCATTTTCCTCGGGATCCCCCTGATCACGTATTTTATAGGTGTTTCGCTTAAGGGCATTCTTATCAGCGCACTATGCTTCTTTCTTTTCGACGGTCTGGGCGTTCAGATCGGCGTGCACAAGCATCTTTGTCATCGCAGTTTCCAGACGCACAAATTTATCCGGCGTTTTCTTGCATTCCTCAGCATTCTTTCTTCGCAGGGGTCACCCATGGTCTGGGTCGCCGTTCACACCGGAAGTCACCATCCTCACGCTGATACTGACATGGACATTCACGCTCCCAACAAGGGGTTGTGGTTTGCTTTTCTGGCCTGGTACTGGAGAGCAGATCTGCGTCTGATTAATTTTCAGGTGTGCCGCGAGTATCTCAAAGATAAAGTTCTCGTCTTTTTACACCGGCATCACACCGTGATTCTTTTTTCCTACTGGATTTGTCTTGCTGTTTTCGGTGGTCCCTTCTGGCTCGCCTACGCCGGACTTCTCCCCGCTGGAGTTAGTGTGATCCTTGCCGGCGTTGTGAACGCGTTTCTTCATTCAAAAGGTCGCGTGAGCGAAATGACCTTTCAGAAATATCAGAATTATTCGACAGACGTTGGTTACAATTCTTTTTGGGTAGGCCTTCTCACTATGGGTCTGGGTCTTCACAACAATCATCACCACGATCCGGCCCGCTGTTACTATGACGTCAAATGGTATGAGTTTGATCCGTCACGACTGGTGATTCCCTTCATCCGGAAACGGTGAGAAGTTTCTTCTCGAAGAGTTCGTGCAAAAGCTCTCTTTCCGCAGCGAGAAGTGGTCCCTGGCGACCCTGGCATATATCTCTGAAAAGGATACTCGCCTGCGCACTCAGAATGACTTTCGTTCGCGGGTTAAAGGAGTAGATCACCGTCGATTCACCCAGTAAAACAATCCGTGCAAAGGCGGAAATTGACCCTATTGATTCGTGAATGAGAAATTGATTTTTTTTCAGCGGTTGAATCTCTGGATTCATCGGTGAATATTTTGTGACCGTAAAAACGGCTCCCATTTTTGAGGAGAAGCGATTGAGTCTTTCAAACATGACTACCCGCCAGTCCTGCGAAGGCGGCAGTGGTGATACACAGCCGAGTTTTATTCCCCAGGCTTCAGACACCTGTCTGAGATATCTTCCTGTTCTCCACGACCTTTTCAGATATTCCAGTGGCGAACGGAAATCATAAACCTTGCTCCTCATTTCCTTCACTGTCCGGTAATGAGCGCCTTCGTGAAAAATCTGAAGAGAAAGATCCGTGTCTTCACAACGAAGGAGATCCTGATGAAAAGAGATCTTTGAAAATAGCCTCTTCCTCATCAGAACAGCCGCAGTGTTTATCAGAGGCAGGGCCCTCTCTGACAGACAGAGATAATTGTACGTGCCGCCCGTATGAGCATGTAATCTGAACTGCCGGTAACGAAGCATGAAGGAATCGCCATCACCATCGGGAACATTTGGTCCCTGAACGACATCCACCCAGGGAAGGGAAAAGGCACCAAGTCCTGCCTTGAGCCATCCTTTTTCCAGGACAACATCAGAGTCCACAAAAGCCAGAATTTCGCCCCTGGCGCGGGCAATCCCGGTATTTCTGGCAGTGGCAGGGCCCACTCTGTTTGTGTGAAGATAAATCGCCGATAGGCTTTGGATGATCACTTTTGTTCGATCGGTTGAACCGTCATCCACGACAATAATTTCAATATGATAATCGCTTTCCTGGGCCTTGATAGACTTTAGGCAGGCTTCGATCGTCCTTTCCGAATTGTAGGCGGGAATGATGAAACTTACAAAGCAGTCATCGGAAATAAGTTTTCCCCTGAAATGTTAGTGTGTTATTCTCTAATAACGGATAAAAACACTTATGAAGTCAGACAACAAAATACACCCTGAAAGTGAAAATGATTCTTATCATTTTGGTTCAATCCGTGAAGTAAAGTTCCCTGAATTAAAGCCCGTCAACGCTCAATTCGACAATAACTACGATATCAAAGATCTCGATTACATTATCGCCTATACCTGATTCATTTCGCAATTTGCTTAAATTTCGCTTTAACCTTTTCATAGTTTTCGGCCGTCGTGACACTCGCGTCAGAGTGAATGTGCGTGAGATTTTTTCCCGCACCATCTACTTCATAAATATCCATGATAATTTTTGTTCCCGTATTTTTATAAGTCAGCTTAACCGTGGTCTTTTCCGGCGTTTGCATCGAACCTGTGAATGATTTCGGATTGGCCGGAGTTCCTTCGATAGTCACCGGAAATACGACCTTGGGATGGGGGATCGTTTGAGTGATGAATTCCCAGGAACCTTGGAGATTTTTTTTCAGTTCAACATTCATGATCACGCCGCTGAATTTTTCTTCAGAGTAACGGTGAATAAACTGAATGATCCCTGAATCTTTACTGAACGACTTAATCAGAATTCCGAAAGGAGATGTCTTTCCCTGAGCTTCAAGTGTTGCGTGGCCTTGATAATAGCTAATGGCATCAGCAGTGAACGCCGGAAGTGAAAGAGCGAAAAGAAAAAAGAAAACTGAAAAGTGTTTTAGCATACAGCTCCTGATTATATCGTAGACTATACCAATCCTTCAGTGCACTTATCTAGATGCAGTGCTCGGCTTCGCGGACTTTGCCGCCGTTGAAGTAGATGAAAATTGTCACCGGCCGATTAAGCTCTCCCAGGCAACTGTTTTTGCCGGTCTTAAGTTTCACCAGGGAGAAGTTTTTTTCATTAACATAGAGGACGGTGTCTTTTCCCATGAGCTTAACTCGTTCAAGGAGAAGGGGAACTACTTCATCAAGAGTGCCGGAGAAGGCATGCTTCTGAAGCGGGCCCTCGAGAGATTCAATCCAATCCGTGGCAACTTTCATGTGCTCAGTGATAAGACCTTTGAAGTCGGAAGGTTTCTTTTGCTTGAAGGAAATCCCAGTTGATCGTTTTCCACCCGAGGATGCAGAAAGAGTTGTCTGCGAATGATGAAAGGGTCTTGAGAAAACATAATCACGTTCAGGAACCAGCTGATGACAGGCGGCACAGGCTTCAGTTTTTTCTTTAACGTCTTCGTTGAAGAGTTTCCCCTTTTGATCAAAGAGTGCGTAGCCCCAGTTGTTTGTGCCCTTGTAGAGTTTCGAATTCTTGACCATCAGCTGAAAGCGGCGGGTTCCTGAAGGAATGCGCGAGCTCGGAAACGCAGGGTCTTCCTCAGTGAAAAATGCCACTTTGCCGAACTTTGATCCTTCCGGATAGTCAGGTGTCAGATCCTTCATGGCCTTCCAGGCCAGATCGTTAGCGTAAGTGAGGCGAAGCTCTTTAGAATCATCCCGGTATCTGACTGTCACGAGCTTCCACTTGGTGGTGAATTCTTTGTGCTCGCTGAATTTAATCCCGTTCATTTCGGCAGCTGAGTCTTCTGAGTGCTCAAAGTAAGCGATGGCAGTTCCCGCGATAAGCATGAGAGAGATGAGAAGAAGTTTGGTCATAAAATTTATGCTATGACCAAAGGGAAACCTAGGCAAGAGAACGAAGTAGTTGAGTGGATGTGTCCGGCATAAGGAAGTTCCCTCCTGAATTGCATTCACCGATGTATTTGCCACAATAGAGGGATGAAGAAACTTCTTTTTATCCTTCTTGTCTTAAGCTTTGAATCCCAGGCATCACTTCTCCTGAATCAGGAACAGTGCTCGAATGTGGATATCCGCGAAGTAAATCCAGCTTTAAGAGAAACTTTCTCCACTCCCCGTGATCAGGATTCCATCGGGTGGTGTTTTGGCTTTACCGCTGCCGATCTTCTGACGGCAAAGCTGGGAACTCCGGTTTCTGCTTATCACGTGAGTGCCATTTACAACCGCGCGATCTCGAGAGATTTTTTCTGGAGAACGATGTACGAAATTGGCGACGTCATTAACGGGGGAGCTTTCCGCGAAGTGTACGAAGGCGGTTACATCGGAAAGGCCATTAAGGCCACCCGCAATCATCGGACTGTCTGCACAGAGGAACAGGTTCCTTTCGATGCCAGTTATTTTGGCGGAACAAGACTTGAGATCACGAACATGGAAAGACTCCGTGATCAGGTGAGAGCTTCTCAGGACCTGAAAAATTCCTGCGATCTGATTGAACAGACTTTTCCCTCGGGCATTCTCGGCAACCGGAATTTTGAATCGATCCAGGCGAGCCTGGTCCATGACAATATCAATGAAACACTTGAGACCATTACTTCAAGCGCGTGCACGGAAAATCCGGTACAGGTCGGAGACGTTAGCTATAAGGACATGGGACGACCGTCCGGGGATAATGAGAGCAGCCAGAGAAAATATCTCGCGGCCATCGATGCGACCCTGAGATCAGGAAATCCAGTGGGCATTTCCTGGAACCCGGGAAAAGTCATGAACACCGGAGGCGGAAAACACGCAAGTTCAGTCATCGCCCGTCGCTGGAACAATGGAAAATGTGAATATAAAATCAGAAATTCCTGGGGACAAACCTGTGAAGCGTATCTTCCTGAAATCGACTGCAACCGCTCCGAAGGAGCATTCTGGGTTAACGATGAAACTTTCCATCAAATGGTTAGCGGTATTACTTTTATCAAATAATGTTTTTGCTACGACCTGCAAGGAAGTCACCGTCAAGGGTGAGCCCCTTTGCTATGAGGCTAAACAGAAGAGTTATCTTTCAAAAACCTGCACGTCAGTGCTCGCCTGTTTTCCCTATGAAGAAGGACTGAAACTCGTCCCGAATCAGAGTCCGGGATTTACGCTTTGCTATTCCCTGAAAGGTGAGCCGTTCTTTGAGAAAGTAAACGGCGAGAAAGTGTCCACCTCCTTCTGCCGGAAAGATGGGAAGACCGTCGATCTGAATTCGCTTCTTCACTTCCACGGTCCCCGCCGGAAGATGTAATTATTTTTTGAGATTTTTCCAGATGATCTTGGCCTGCGGACCCATGGGACGATTTTTATTTCGCATGAAATAGAGATCCAGCTTAAAGGGTTTTACGACCGGATCCTGGATCTTCACCAGTTTTTTCTCGCCCTCAATCTCGTGGGCAGCAAGCCTTCCCCAGCCGTAGCCGGAAAGAATGAGTTTCATTTTCATCGCGTGATCTGTGACGTAACACCGCGGTCCTTTCGTGAGTTCCCCCTGGCTCTCAGGAGCGATCACCACAACCTGAGGGTAGGAGCGGTAATTCTTTGCGATGGTTTTCGCGGCGACCGGGATCATCTCCACTTTCTTAAAAAAGAACGCCTCAATCTGGTCATTTGTTTTCATTTGAGGAGCGAGGGCAAAGTCCACTTCACCATCCAGGAGTAGTTGCATGCCCTTGCCTAAGATCTCTGAGCGCAGAGTAAGCTCCGTCGGATTTCTCGGTCCCATGCAGGTTTCAAAAACCGGGCGGATCTCTTCAAACTCGATCAACGGATCAATCGCGAGTGTAATTTTCGGTTCGCGGTCGTGATTCCCCATCTCCCGCGCGATCGTTTCGAGATTCCTGAACGACTCGAGGCTTTCCTGGGCCCACTTATAAAAAACTTTTCCCTGATCCGTAAGCCGCGGGCGGTAGTCGCTTCGGTCAAAGATCGTGATGCCGAATTCTTCCTCGATTTTTTTGATCCCCACACTGAGACTTGGCTGGCTTTTATGAAGCGCCTCTGAAGCCGCTTTAAAAGAGCCTTTGTCGACAATGGCGGCGAGCATCTCAATCTGATCGTAAGTCATGGTGCTTCCTGTAGTGATGATAACTTT
This sequence comes from Bacteriovoracaceae bacterium, assembly GCA_947451425.1. Taxonomy (GTDB): domain Bacteria; phylum Bdellovibrionota; class Bacteriovoracia; order Bacteriovoracales; family Bacteriovoracaceae; genus Peredibacter. Next base: position 14,809 of record CANGAC010000009.1, read on the forward strand.
TAGTTATACAGATCATAAGATAATAATAATTTATTTTAAAGACCGAAAGCACGATAATAGATTCATGAAAAGACGGTCTTTCCTCTCTGTTCTGGTCACAATACCATGGATCCTTGAGAGGGCCCTGGCCGCGAAAGGAGTTTTTATGATGTCGATCCCTTCAGAAACAAGAGGCCTTGCCGACCACGGATGGCTTCGTTCACGCTTCACCTTCAGCTTTGCGGATTACTATGATCCTAAACGCATGGGGTTCGGGGCACTTCGGGTGATTAACGATGACTTCATCGCTCCGGCGAAAGGCTTCGGCACGCACCCTCACCGGGACATGGAGATCATTACGATTCCTCTCGAAGGAACGCTCCAGCACCGGGATTCGGAAGGCAATGCCGCGAAGATCAGAAAGGGCGAAGTGCAGATCATGTCAGCAGGAACCGGGATCTTTCACTCCGAGTACAACGCTTCTGATTCAGAAGATGTGCGCCTGCTTCAGATCTGGGTCATGCCGAAGAAATACGGAATCACTCCACGCTACGGTCAGAAGAACTATGAGTTGAAAGACAATGAACTGAAGCTCGTGGTTTCTCCCGAAGGTTCGGGCGACGCTGTCGGCATCAATCAGGACGCGTACTTCTCTCTCGGCAAACTCACGAAAGGGACGACACTCCCTTACAATGTGAACCTGTCAGGAAACGGTGTGTTCGTTTTTGTGCTCTCGGGAACCCTTACCGTCAATGGACAGGAACTCAAGACCCGTGATGGAATAGGTATCTCAGAGACAGAAGCCCTTAAGCTTACTGCCACAGCAGATACAGAAGTGCTTCTCATGGAAGTGCCGATGATGGGAACGCACGGATGATCACGACGAAGATTTTAACGAACCTCAGTGTGACCCAGACCAATGGGTCACACTCCATCACCGCCGATGTTTCTCAAAAACTCGGTGGAGGTGGTTCTGCCCTGAATCCGCACGAACTCCTGGAAGCCAGCCTCGGCGCCTGCACCACGATTACCGTCATGATGTACGCCAAAAGAAAGCAGTGGCCACTGACGGATGTTGTGACCACCGTGAAGATTCTTTCCGAGAACGGGGAAGTGAATGAGATTTCCAGAAAGATTGAACTGAAAGGAGATCTCACAGATGTCCATCGCGAAAGACTTCTGGAAATCGCTAATAAGTGTCCCATGCATAACTTTCTTCAGAAGAAATCCCACATCGAAACGAGTCTCGGATGAAAAATGAAATTGAGATGGTGATTGAGGCAAGAGGGAAGGACATCGGTGTTCCGGTGAGAAGGATTCTTCCCTGGGCGAAGCGCCGGATGGTAGGACCTTTCATCTTTCTGGATCACATGGGTCCGGCGGTGCTCCATCCGCCACTGGATCATCTTGATGTGAGGCCGCATCCGCACATCGGGCTTTCCACTCTCACTTACCTCTTTGAAGGACAGATTCTTCATCGTGATTCTCTGGGATTCGTTCAGATGATTAAGCCCGGCGAAGTGAACTGGATGACGGCCGGGAAAGGGATCGCTCATTCCGAACGCGAACCCGAAGAAGAAAGAACGCATGACCGGACGATTGAAGGTCTCCAGTTCTGGGTGGCCCTTCCGAAAGATCAGGAAGATGTGGAGCCGAGTTTCCGTCATTATCCCAAAGAAGATATTCCGGAAATTGTGAATGAGTTTCATCACGCCTGTGTCGTCGCCGGCAATTACGGCGGAAGGAATTCAAAACTTCATGCCTATAGTCCGATGACCTTTGTCGTGGTCACGGGGAAAAAGAAAGGAAGATTTTCGCACGCTCATCCGGGCCACGATCACGCTTTGTATATCGTGAAAGGAAGTCTGACGGTTGAAGGTAAGACTTTTCATGCCACTGAGATGATCGTTTTTAAAAGAGATTCGGCGATGGATGTGGAACATTCCGCAGACGCGGTCTTTGCGCTGATCGGAGGCGAAGCCTTTCCCGAGCCAAGACTCATCTGGTGGAACCTCGTTTCCACAAGCCAGGAAAAAATTGATGAAGCAAAAAGGAAGTGGGCCGACGGTAGTTTTCCCAATGTTCCGGGAGATCACGAGAGAATTCCACTACCCGTTGATATTTAGAGTTCGGATAACGAGGATGGCGTTGTGATGTTTCCGGAAGAATTCCGGCGTCGGAAATTTGGGTTTAACGGAAGTTTCGGAAAAATAAACTTCCCTGGTTTCTGGATTTATTAATTTTACTTCGTAGTACAACATTGGTTTTAACAAACGGAGTTTTTGCGAAGGAAGTTTAGCTAATTCTTGTTAAAGGTTTATCCTATGAAAAGCTCATCTATGCCTGTTTTGTTTATTGGACACGGTTCTCCCATGAACGCGCTTGCACAAAACTCATACACGCGCTTCCTCAATAAATTAGGTGAAGATCTGCCGAGACCCAAAGCGATTTTATGTATCTCGGCTCATTGGATGACCGAAGGATCGTGGATCACGGAGATGGCGCAACCGAAGACCATCCATGACTTCTACGGATTCCCGCAGGCGCTTTTTGATGTTCGGTATCCTGCACCCGGTGCTCCCGACATCGCGGAAAAAATCATTTCTTTAGTCCACGATCCGAAGCTTCATGCCGACAAAGAAATGTGGGGTCTCGATCACGGGACGTGGTCAGTGCTTCGACACCTCTATCCCAAAGCCGATGTTCCGGTGATGCAGTTATCGCTTCACCTCGAGCAACCTCCTGCGTATCACTACAAGCTCGGGCAGGAACTCAGGAAACTTCGTGAGGAAGGCATCCTCATTTTAGGGAGCGGCAATCTCGTGCACAACCTCCGGCAAATCAACTGGGATGAAAAGGCGCGGCCACATCCGTGGGCCCTCGAGTTCGATCAATGGACAAAAGAAAAGTTGAGCGCGCGTGATGACGAAGCGCTGGTGAATCAATTCCTGGAGTCAGAGGCGGGAAGATTAAGTGTTCCGACGACGGAACATTATCTGCCACTCCTTTACGTTCTGGGAGCAGCAGGGAAGGACGAGAAGCCGGAATTCCTTTTCGAGGAAATCCACCACTCGTCCATCGCCATGAGAAGTTTTCTTATTTAAGGCTTTTTCAGGTCGTGGATGAGATCAGCAATCTGGCGAACAGTGTCGTTGTAATCATCCCGGTTCTTGAGCTTGATCATGATAGATTCGCCCCGCTCAAGATTGCTGCCGGCAGCTTTGAGACACTTCTCAACATTGGCCCGTTCGAGCTGAGACAGAGGATTTGCCGAGTCTGCGAACTGTGCCGCTGCCACGCTGGCAGATCCCACACCAATGATGCCGACTGAGACCGGTGCGAGCGAAGCACCCGCGAGGCCCGAGAGTCCGTACACAAACGAAGCGGCCCCTCCGGTAGCAACTCCTACCCCGATGTACCCGAGTACCAATCCACCTGCCGCGAGCTGACGAAGACTTGGATTAATCCGATCCATCTCATGAGAGGTAAGCTGTCCCATGAGAACCGATTTCCCCGCCGCGATTTTAGAAATCGAAACGAGTCTCGTGCGTGCTGGTTTTGAGAACGATACCGCGTAGTCGCGCGGACCAACCTTAGACGCCGAGGAAAGACAGGACTGCATGCCGGAGCTTGCGAATGAATAGTGAGCAAATCCCAGGGCCGCAATGAGAGAGAGCGATTTAAAGAGCATGAGAATTCCTTTGTTCTGAGTGAGAAACATTTATGATGTCAGTATCTCCGGAATTCACTGGATGATGGGGGATTGAAGAAGAAATGACAGGGGTGTAAAAAACTGAGACACTAAAGTTCGAAGTGCGCGCGAATGAGCGAGAATGCGTGGTCGCGGATTTCGTCTTTTTCCTGGAGGATTTCGTGGAAGGCCCCTTCCATACGGACGAGGGTACAGTGACTGGCGAACTGACAGAACTGAACTTGCTTCTCCGGCTTCACCGTCTGGTCTAAGGCAGCTTGCATGAGAAGAATCGGCATGGAGAGTTTTTGTCCGACGAACTGAATGTCTTTGGTTCCCTTGAAGGCCGAGTTCACCCAGCGGACCGTAACCCCGCCAACACCGAGGTTCTGATCAACGAAAAGAAACTTGTTCATTTCGATCCGGTCTGAAGAGTGACTGAAAACATTTTTCCCGACAACATCTTCTTCCGATTTATACGGTCCCTTGCCGGGAGCATAGCTATTGCCCTGGCCCGCGAGCATGAGCGTTTTTGCGATCACCCGGGCAACGGCACCCGGATAGGGCTTCGTGTAGATATCGTACATGGGTGCTGAGAAAGCGACCTTATCAAAGGTATCAGGATGCGTGTCCATGAAGAGAGTGGAGATGGCGCCGCCCATAGAATGGGCGATGAGATAGAGTTTTTCTCCGCGGGTTTCCGGGATCACGACCGTTTCCATCCACTGAGAGAAGTCATTCACGAAATCCTGGAATTTTTCTACGTGGCACTTCTGTTTGTCTTTCAGGAGTCTTTCGGATTCGCCCTGGCCCTGGTGATCGATGAGATAGAAATTGGCGTTGGGGAGATCGTGGACGAGTTCGAGGTACTTTTTCATCGGCTCAGACTGGCCGGGAGAAATGACGATATTTGGTAGTCCCTCTGCACGGTGATAGATCCGATAGCGGACTTTTTTCCCCTGTTTATTAGTGAATTCCCTGGCCGGAACCGAATCTAAAGGGCCCAGAACATCCCTGTGCCATACGGCAAGGTAGTCCCGTTCGGGGATGGCAAAGGCACTCAGGCTTAAGAGCAAAACGAGGAGGATGTGCATAGGCCCAATTTATCCCGCCCACAGATAGGGGTCAATCTTTTGCGAAAAAAGTACCGCATGTGTTAATATTTTAGGCATGAAAATCAAAGCAGTTATCTTCGACATGGACGGCGTCATCGTCAACAATCACCAATATCACTTCAAAGCATGGATGGAGTTTGCCTCAAGGTACAACTTCGAGCTCGATGAGGAGATCTACCGGGACAAGTTCAACGGGAAGACCAATAAGGACCTCTTCCAGATGATCTTTGATGATCCCACTGAGGAAGAGATAGCCACTTACTCGGACGAAAAAGAAACGCTCTACCGCGATCTTTATTACGATGACCTCACACCTCATACGGGTGTCCTGGATTTCTTAACGGCCCTTCAGAAGCGTGGATATAAAATCGGCCTCGGAACTTCTGCGCCGACTGAGAATGTGGATTTTGTTCTGGATAACCTGCAGCTGAGATCATTCTTTGACGTGATCGTTGACGGAAGTGAGGTTGAAAATGGTAAGCCCGATCCGGAAATTTATCTCACTGTCTGTGATCGCCTTGAGGTCGAACCAAAATACGCCGTGGTGTTTGAAGATTCGATTGCGGGACTCGAATCAGCGATCGCCGCAGAATGCACAGCTGTGGGAGTTGCCACTTCACACGAGCCTTTTGAACTCGAGGGAAAAACTCAGTTCATCATTCACGATTTTTCGGAAGTCAGAGGTCTCTGGATGCGGCTCGAAAGATAAATCTCTTTCACCGGAAGAGACTCTTTTGTTTCCTCGAGAGTTGCGTACATCGTCACGAGATAGATTCCGAGATAGAGGAAATCTTTTTTGATCCGCGCTTTCTTCTCGAGAAGAAACTGCGCCATCCCGATGATTCCTGCCTGAAGATTCTCTGATTTAAACTGCACATTCTCTGTCTGGGCAGATCCGAAATGCTTCCGGAATATCGCCATGATCTTTTCCTGGTCTTCCAGCGGCCAGTGCGGATCAAGGAGCCCGATCATTTTAAGTCCCTTCCGGTAAACATCATCCTGGCCGAGATAGAATCCATCGTAGACGTGGATGAGTCCTTCCTGAAACTCAGGAGAGAATTTTGTCCAGAGTGAGCCCGGGTTCCACAGAAGATGATCGGCTTCGTGATTAAAATGAAGCGAGCGAAGATCGAGAAAAACTCCATGAGGTGAAAAGAGCTGCCTGAAATAAAGGGCGAGGATAGTTTTCCCATCTCCCGGTTTCAACACAGGGCCTGAGACATCTTCATGGCGGATGGAAACGGGAATGTCTTTCAGTAATTCTTTCTGAAGGTCAGCGAGCTCTGTGTAACCTTCTTTCTGAAGCATCCTACGCGATATGACAGGCACTTCGGACATGATCTCGCTCCATTCCACGGCCTGGAAAAGCACGGTGGGAACGTGTTTCATGAGCTCTTTCAATACACCTGGTAGAATTCGCATGAAGATCATCGTTTGATTATGCTACAGTGAGCGGAACAATCACAGGGATTCCATGAAAAAAATCCTTATAGCAGGCGCCAGCGGATTCATCGGGCACGCGTTAATCGAACGACTTCTTGCTCATCCTGAGATCGAGATCGTGGCCCTGTCCCGGAAAGTGAAAACATCCGCGAATCCCCGACTCATCTGGAAGCAATGTGACCTCTTTTCGTTAAAAGACATCCAGCTCGCTATGGCCGGATGTGATGAGGCCTACTATCTCGTTCACTCGATGCTTCCTTCGGCGTCGCTTTCGCAGGGAACTTTTTATGATTTCGATCTCATCATGGCGGACAATTTTGTGCGCGCAGGCCGCGAGCACAATTTAAAACACATCATTTATCTCGGCGGCATGATTCCTCCCTTCACGGAGCTCTCGTGGCATTTAAGAAGCCGGCTTGAAGTTGAGACGACACTAAAAAACTCAGGCATCAGGACGACGGCACTCAGGGCCGGACTTATCATCGGCCCGCACGGCTCATCCTTTACAATTCTTCAGCGCCTGATTGAAAGACTTCCCATCATGATCTGTCCGGCATGGACGAAAACATTATCGCAACCCACTGCTCTGAAAGACATCCTGAATGTCCTTGAGCGGAGTCATCTTGATGAAAAAGTGCAGGGTGGTGTTTACGATATCGGCGGCAGAGATGTGATCACGTATCAGGGCCTCATTCAAAAAGCGGCAAAAACGATCCGGAAAAACCGCACCATCCTGACTCTCAATGTGATCCCACTTTTTTTCTCGCGCTTCTGGGTCTCACTGGTGACCGGCATGCCGAAGAATCTTGTTTACCCCCTGGTCCTGAGTCTTCGTCATGAGATGCTGGTGGATCCCAAGCACGCTTGGCCTTACCCTGAGGACCTCTCAACGGGCCTCGACGAAACACTGACGGCCGCTTTAACCGACGTGACACCCGCGAGCTTTACCGGTTACCATCCTCCCGAGAGAGATGTGCGCTCGATCCAGCGGCTGGTCCTTCCTCCGGGGAGAGACGCCATCTGGGTCGCGCAGGAATATTTCAACTGGCTCCCGCAATTTTTCTCAACGCTGATAAAAGTAAAAATCGAAGGTGATCTTTGTATCTTTTATTTTTTTCACGAAGACCTTCAGATTCTGATTTTAAAGCATAGTGTGGAAAGAAGTTCTCCCGATCGTCAGCTTCTGTATGTGGTCGGTGGTCTTCTCTCAGGTAAGCAGGATCGGGGACGACTCGAATTCCGGGTGGTCCTTGACCGAAAATATGTGATGGCGGCCCTGCATGAATTCAGGCCCAGCCTTCCGTGGTGGATTTACAAATTTACTCAGGCCCTTGTTCACTTAGTGGTGATGCGGGCCTATGGAGAACATCTCAAATGGCACGTCATAAAAAGCCCGCCTCAGGCAGCACCGACACTCACGTAGAATCAAAAAAGATTCTCGTCACAGGTGCCAACGGCTTCGTCGGGCAGAATCTCATCCGTGAGCTCGTCAAAGCGGGCCACAATGTTTTCGCTCTCGTTCGTGGTGAAGCAGAAGTACCGGCAGGAGTGACCCTCCTGAGAGGGGATCTTTTAAAACCAGCTTCTCTTCCGCACATTGAAAGTTTTGACCGCGCTTTCTACCTCGTGCATGGCCTCAAGAGTGACCGGAAAGGTTTCGAGTATTACGAATCCATGATGGCGGTGAATTTCATTAACTGGATTCGGCCTACCGGAGCACCGATCACTTATCTTGGGGGCCTCGGTGATGAAGCGCAAACCTTGTCACCTCATTTACGGAGTCGTCATCTCACGGGAGCGATTCTCGGAAGCTCCGGGCTTTCGCTTTTAGAATTCCGTGCGAGCATTGTTCTGGGTGAAGGGTCACTTTCGTTTGAAATGATTAAGGCGATCGTTGAGCGTCTTCCCTTCATTCCGGAGATGAAGCTTCTCAATCAGCCTTGTCAGCCAATTGCACTTTCCGATCTCATGAAATATCTGACCAGCACCATTTCCCGCACTGAAGGAAAACACGACATTTTTGAAATCGGGGGGCCTGACGTCATGAACTACGGCGAGCTTCTCGATATGTACGCCGAGATGAAGGGCCTCCGGCGCATGCATGTGAAAATTCCGGATGTGGAAACCAGGGTGATCGTGAAGGCCCTCGATTACTCCATTCCCGAATATAAAGAGGCCGGGAAGAAACTCGCAGAGTCACTTATCTATCCGACGGTCGTCCACAGTACAAAGGCCCGCGAATTCTTCACTGATATTGTTCCCTTGAGTGCAAGAGAGGCGATGGAGTCCGCCGTGAAAAATTCCAAGACAACTTATGCTCCGCTCTGGGAGAAAGATTTTCTCCGGGAACTTCTATCGGATAAGATTCTCACTCAGTCGGGTCTTCTTTCTCCGGAGCTTCTCAGAAATCTCGAGAAAGTAGGGAAACTCCGGGACATGTTTTCTCGGAAACACTGACCAGGATCATGGAATTCTCCTCTTCATCGGGAGATTCTAAGGCATGATGAAAATATTAACACTTCTCAGTGTTCTTTTCTTTCTCTCTTCCTGCCGGCCCACGACCGATGTCAAACCGGATCCGGGAGCGGATAAAGGTCACGTCGAGAACGCCACCGAAAATCGCGGTGAATAGAATCCTTAGCGGGAACCGAAAGTCTTGATGTAATTCACGAGATCTTCCCGTTCCGTTTCATCGAACGGATGTTTCCATCCTGGCATTTCTCCTGACCACTGAGAGACCGCCAGAAAGAACGTAAAGTCCGGAACATCTCTCACGAGCTGAGAGAGATCCATCGGCTTGTGTCTGAGTTTTTTTGCTTTCTCGCCATCTCCCCGGCCCTGGGCCCCGTGACACTCGATGCAGTTCATAGAGTAGAGGAGTTTTCCTCTGGCAAGAGAAGCTTCTTTCATCCAGGCGGCAACTTCGTCGTGGGATTTCTGACCCCGGGGAACGATCCCGTGCCTCATCGGCGCGTCCCGGAAGGTAACTTTAGTCGCCAGTGAACATGAGCCAAGGATGAACAGAGAAATCAGGAACACCAGTTCATATCTCATAAACATTTCCTTTCTCCGGAATTTCCACCGAGAGAATTCCGTTTGCCTGGAGTTTCTTTTTAAGTGCGAGCTTTCCTTCTTTTTCCCCATGAACCAGGAACACTTTTGCATCCCGGTTATAGTCACCCGCCCAACTCACCAGTTCATTCTGGTCAGCGTGTGAGGAAAACGCTTCAGAGGTCAGGATTTCTCCGGACCAAGTGAAGGCCCTGCCTTCAAAAACCAATTGTCTCTGGCCTTCGCTCAGGGCCCGGCCGTAAGTTCCTTCTCCCTGGTAACCCGGAAGAAAGAGCAGGGCGCTCTCGTCTTCGTGCCAGTTGTAGAGATGTCTGAGAATTCTCCCTCCCGAGACCATTCCGCTTGAACTCAGAATCACAAGGGGCCCTGACTTTTTTTTCAGAGACGTCCATTCCCGGGAAAATTCAATACTGTCGATCTCTTCAAGAGATATCCTGAGGTCCTCTGGTCTCTGAGTGAGAGAGGAGTACTGTGTATAGACTTCGTTGGCCGCTTTCATCATCGGACTATCCATCACGACCCGGACTTTCTCCTCCGGATGGCGCTCAAAAAATTCATGAATGAGTTCGAGAAGAAGCTGGCCCCGGGCAACGGCAAAGCTCGCTATAATTCCCACCTTTGAACCTCGGGAAACACTCATGAGGAAGGTATGGAGTTCTTTCTGGAGATCACCATGACGGATTTTTCCCCCGTAAGTGGACTCAAGAATGAGAACGTCCGCTTCCGGGGCCGGAGGATGTGGAAGGAGAATGGGATCAGTGTCTCTTCCCAGGTCTCCGGAGAAGACAATTTTCTTATTATCAGCTTTCAGGACCAGGGAAGCCGCTCCCAGGATGTGGCCGGCGGATTGAAAGGTGACACTCGCATTCAATAGCTGAAAGTGTTCACCAAATTCATGCGACTCCACCAGATTCATGGTGTGATGAACATCTTCTTCAGAATAAAAATCGCCTTCAGAAAGTTTTGCACTATCAAGGAGGATGATCCGCATGAGTCTGGCCGTCGCAGGTGTACAATGAATTTTCCCGCGGAATCCAAGCTTCACCAGCCGGGGAAGATAACCGGTATGATCGAGGTGCGCGTGCGTGATCAGGACCGCATGCAATTTCGCGGCTTCCTGGGGATAGGGAATAAGATTTTCTTTTTCGGTGGAAACAGAACCCTGATAGAGTCCTGAATCGATGAGAATCGTGCCACCTTCGAGTTCAAGAAAGGTTGCTGAGCCGGTGACGGAATTCGTTGCTCCCCAGAATCTCAGTTTCATTTATTTCCTTCGGTCAGTTTTGCAATTTCAGAAACCAGAAGATTAAAGTCACTCTCAGAAAGTCCGAGCTTAAGAAGAAGTTTTTTCTGACCGGGTAATTCGTTCGCCAGGATAATATTCTGCGCGAGGAGTTCGGCCCGGATGAGATTCGAGAGTCTCCCCAGACTCGTGATGGGATAGAGATGGAGTTTACGAATCTGATCGAGGAATGATTCCCCCTCGGGAGCATTGACTCCGAGAAGCTTGAGTCCTGTTCCCTGGGCATAGGCAAGCGCATCCAGGGTAAAGGCGGTATTGCTCGCGAGGCAATAGCCGGTGATTCTCTTTTTTTCCGCGCCTTCGCGGACATCGTCCCAGCGGGCCTTCACATAGAGAGCAATCTTAATGTCGTTCCGGATCCCCTGTCGGTTATGGAACTTGCATTCCACAAAGAGGCATTCAGCTCCGCGGGTCGCTATGACGTCCACTTCGTGCGAGACAAATCTTCCTTTCACTGTCTGACAAACTTCCGTCTTGTATCCAAGGGCCTCGAAGTACTTCGCGACATATAACTCAAATAAGTGGCCCGTGGGCCCTAACTCGAACAGGGATTTCTTCAGGGAGAAATGCGAGGCCGCAACCGGCGAGGACTCTTTCACGAGCCTCAGGGCCCGGCGGTAAATGTCCCTGGTCGTCGTACCTTCGTAGATTTCTCGGGAGACTTTATCAGCGATGAGGCTGCACTTTCTCATCGGAAGTCCGGTCCGGCGCAGGGAGCGGAGGAGTTTGTGTCGGGAAAAGTTTTCTTTTCCTCCATGGGCCTTGATAATTTTGAATGGCTTCCGGCGGCTCATTTTTTCTGAAGAAGGCCTTCGAGCGCCTTCAGTTCATTCTTTAACTCCGCAGGAATGTCTATCCCTCCGGATCCCGAAAATTCAAACTCGAGGTTTTCCTTGTAGGTCGCAAAACACTGACGGGCGACGGGGTCTTTCGGGTACCGTCTCACACATTGTTTCAGGAACAAGTCACCGGATCCGAAGAAAGACTCTCTCTTGAGATAGATCTCCGTCCATCCGAGCCAGAAGCTCAGGCGGGCCGCAAGTTTACTGGAAGGATTCTCAAAAAAATAATTCGAGAGAATTCCAGAGCCAAGGAGAAGATCAACATCGTGCTTTCCGTCGAAGAGCTCCGCTTTCAGGAGTGGTCTCATCCGCTGGTGGATGAAAAACTCCGCTTCCCTGTCAGTTCTTAATCCGTTTTTCAGAACAGGGTCTTTCTTCCAGCTCTCGAGGTCCTTGATCCAGACAGAGAGACGCTCTTTCATGGCCGGATTTAATTTCTCATTTTTCCGATAGTCAGTAAAAAAGGCGGTGAGGTTTTCAGGATCTTTCTGAACTTTTGTCCCGATGAGAAGGATCTGCTTAAAGGGAAGCATGATGTCCCGTTGATCATTTTTTATCAGCCGATCCTGAATCGATCTGATGAAGCTTCCTTTTGCGTCTACGTACCGACGAACAATGAGCTGGGCCACTCCCATGTCGAAGGGATCTTTCAGGCGGGAAGGATCAATCGACAGCTCGCCGTTCTGGAAGCTCGAAACGTAAGATGGTGGGAGCCGCGTGTGGCAGTCCATACACTGATTGGTGATTTCATGCAGTCGCCAGTGAGCGTAATCCGTCTGGCCTTCCTGAAAAGCCTTGAGACTCTGACCAACTGTCTCACGAATGACTTCGTAGGAAGGAGCGAAGAGATCCTCTTTCAGGATGCTCGAATGGCCTGCTTCTGTGAACGCACGATCAAGATCTTTGATGCTCTTTTCGATCTGAGCTTTATTCTCTTTCAGACGAAACGCAGGTTCATCATGAAGATAGGGGATAAGATCAACGAGTGCCTCGAAGGCCTTGTTCATCTGAAGGACCGGCCCCGCGAGGACGGCAGTCATGAGGAAAAATGACAGCCACGATAATTTCTTCATCATTTAAATAATCTTTTGGTGAAAAAGTTTATGGAAGTATCCGGCAGGATCGGGGAACCTTGCACGAAGAGTTCCAGGAGATCATCCGTCGTGATAATGCCTTTGAGCTTTCCCTTGGTATCTTCGATGAGGAAAGCTGAAACTTTCTGCGCGAGCATTTCCTCGGCGACTCTGCGGATGGAAGTGTTTTCGGCTACGACGTAAACCGGCCAGCTCATGAAATCATCCACAATAAGAGTCTCATCCAGAGAAATGGACTTATGGAAAGCCGTTTCCTTTTTCGCGGTCATCGCCAGCTGCATGTCTCGGTCACTCAGCATCCCCACCACAAAGTTCTGCTCGTTCATGACCGGGAGGTGACGGATTTTGTGTTCCACCATGAGGGCGTATGCTTCCTTCATTGTCTTTCCTGCCCTGATCGTATGCAGGGCCGTTGTCATGACATTCTTGGTGTTGATCATAAACTTCCTTTCTTCTTTGAATCATTCAGCTGTTTCCAGATGAAATATCCTGTGGCCAGAACTCCGGCCGAAAGGAATGTCGCCTGTTGAATCTGGTTCTGAACGGGGGTCGAGGGAGACGCGGTCAGATTTTGGAGCATAAGAAGCGAAGCTGTCATGGTCATGGCCGTTGCGACTTCCGGTGTGACCTTGATGGTTGCCGGAGCGGCGATATTTTTTGTCGTGAAGACCCGCGACGGTTCCGTTATTTTTTCATTCGAAATGCCCAGCTCTTTCAGAGAGACCGGATGGATACTCTGGATGTGGAAAACAGGATTCATTTCCATTCTGGTGTCTTTCTTTTCAGGCCGGTAACTGACGTAACCTTTCAGGAGGACTTCATCATCCGGGCCTAATTTTTTCAGGACTTCGGTCAGTCCGGCATTTTCCAGCTCGATGGCATGTCCATCGAAGGTAGATGTTTCCTTAATCGAATGGATTCTGGCAAGGACATGGACGTCTTCAAATTTGGCGGATTGTGCGTTCACAAAAGTCGTGGAGAGGACAAAGACTATCAGCGCAAGGACTTTAACGGAGTAATTTTTCATATAATGAAAATACTACTCCGCTCGACAACCGGGGATGAGTGCAGTCATGGCCCCGGCTGATTTAGATCAGGTTTTTACTTCTGAATGAGCGAGTTGATGGATTTCCCTTCAACTGAGCGCACATATAAAAGAACTTCTGAGTGAGGAAGGGCCTTCACATTGAATTTCACCGGAATTTCAATTCTTGTCTGGTGTTCATTGCAGACTGATCCAGTCTTCTTCATGACAGGAAGAATGGAAATCGTGTCTTTCTTATTGGTCATGTATTCCACATGGTCAAAGCTCACACAGTCACTGGGAGTTTTCGCATAGATCACCGCGTCCCCGCTGAGGCCTCCGGTAAATCCGAGTTCGACATATTCTGCGATCGGATAGAGATGGTCATCGACGCTGTCAGAGCTTGAAACTTCAACCAGGAGATTCTCGTTTTGTCCGTAACGCGTGCTTTCGTTGACCGCAATCTGGTAATTGCCACCCTGGAGACTTCCCAGTGAAATTTCCTCTCTGAAAGGGATCGCCATCGGCTCGCAAAGCTCAGACGATTCTTCTTTGCGTTTTACGGCAGTCATCTTGATGGAAATTTTCTCATCTTTCACAACGACGTCAATTTTGTTGCGGATGAAACACGGGTTGGGGAATTTTCCGGTGACGATCACTTCGACGTTGTCATTATTATCAAATCCCTGAGGAACAAAGAGATGGTCCACGGGTGAGACAATCACTTCTTGTGGTGAGGCAAGAGCCACGGAACAAAACGAGAGTGCTGCAATAATAAAGGACATGTGTTTCATAATTCCTCCCTGGAATATTTCTGATGGAAAAAACATACCGAACCAAATGCGTGGTGAAGCTGAGCTTTGCCGGGAGGAATTATGATTCTCATCATGTTTGAAGCATTCTCTTATCTATAAGATGTTTTTTATGCGAACGGCTATTTTTGATACTCATGATTTTGAACAGAAGGTATTTGCGAAGGAAAATCTTTCCTTTGGCCACGAACTTACGTTCTTCCCCATGGGACTCAGGCAAGAAACCGCATCGCTCGCCGCAGGATTTCCGTGCGTGTGCCCCTTTGTGAATGACGACCTCTCAAAAGCAACTCTGGAAAAACTGAAGGCGGGGGGAACTGTTCTGATTGCTCTGCGGTCTGCCGGCTTTAATCATGTCGACCTGAATGCCGCTAAAGATCTGGGTCTGTCTGTTGTAAGAGTCCCTGAGTATTCGCCCTTTGCTGTCGCCGAGCACGCGGTGGCAATGCTCCTTACCCTGAACAGGAAAACACACAGAGCTTACAACCGTGTGAGGGAAGGGAATTTCTCTCTCTCTGGTCTTGTTGGGTTTGACCTCCATGGGAAAACAGTCGGGGTCATCGGCACGGGAAAAATCGGAAAAGTCTTCGCGACCATCATGCAGGGCTTTGGCTGCCGGATTCTCCTGAATGATATTACCGAGGATAAAGACCTGGCACTCAAGACTGGCGGAAAGTATACGACTCTCAACGATATCTTCTCCACTGCAGATATCATCTCTCTCCATCTTCCTTTGAAAAAAGAAACCCACCACCTGATAGATGAATCCGCTTTCGATAAGATGAAGAAAGGGGTGATTCTGATCAACACCGGAAGAGGGGCACTCATTGATACGAAGGCGCTGATAAAGAATCTGAAAAATGGGCGAGTCGGTGCTGCTGGCCTTGACGTCTATGAGGAAGAAAGCGGCGTTTTCTTTCAGGATCATTCCGGGCAGATCATGACGGACGATGTTCTCGCGCGTCTCATGACTTTTTCCAACGTGCTTATCACTGGTCACCAGGCGTTTCTCACAAATGAGGCGCTGGAAAATATCGCCGCTACGACACTTGAAAACATCTCCGCGTTTCAGCGCGGTGAAGCGCTCCGGAACTCCGTGCTGTGATTTCCTGATAAAAATCATTTCCTATTCCCACGAAGATCAGCGGCAGTCAGTTTCGTAAGTGGATATTGTCCTTTCATCAACCAATGGAGGTTTGTATGAAACGGATTCTTTGCGCCACTCTCATGATGATGTCAGTCCCTTCGGTTTACGCTCAGCTCGATGTTACTCCTGCTCCCGTGAAACACTTATATGTTCCCACTGGATTCGACAGCAATGACTCGGTTGAAGTCGTTGTCACAGGGAATTTTCCTAACCCATGCTACTCGAGAAACACCGTTTCCGTTGAAGTGAAAAATGAAAATATTAATGTCGAAATCAGTGCCCTGAGAAGAGATGACAAGCTCCGTTGTCCGGACGTTGCGGTTCCGTTCAAGGAAGTTGTTTCTATCGGAAATCTTCAGGGTGGCGATTATAAGATCAATGTGAACGGAACGCTTTCTGAGGCCCTGACAATTTCAGAGGCCACTTCCGGTGCCGTTGATGATCATCTTTATGCGGCCATTGACCAGCTTGAGCATAAAGGCGGAGATAATTACATTCTCCACGGCTGGCGCTACAGTCCCTGCATTGACCTTGACCGCGTGGAAGTTGTTTCCAATGGTAAGGACACACTCTCAGTCCTTCCGATCATGAAACAAAATTCGGATTTCTGTCCGATGAAACTCACACCAGTTTCGTATCCAGTGAACCTGGCCGTGCGTGGACTGAAAATCCAGGAACCACTGGTCCATATCCGTACAATGGATGGGAAATCTTTCAACACTGTTCTTGATCTGAGAGAACGCAGATGAACGCACTTGTTCTCATCTTCCTTCTCGTTACAACCGGAAGTCAGGCAGCTTGTCTGCCTGACTCCGCTCCCACCTCAGACAAAATCCTTCTCGACGTACGGGATATTGAAGACGCCGCCTCACATTTTGAGAGTGTGGTGAAAACGATTCTTCCGTCCGGAAATGATCTCATCGTGAGACTTGAGCCCAACAGCGAAAGAACGAACGCTGAAATTACCAAGGCCGGAACTGAGTTCTCCTTAACTGTCTGGGGAGGAATGCTCGGACATCCGACCATGGACCGCGGGACCTTCCTGCTCCTTCTTTGCCATGAACTGGGCCACGCTCTCGGGGGTCCACCGCTTAAATCAAAAACGGGCTGGTCTTCTACTGAAGGACAGGCCGATTATTTTTCCGGCGCCGGATGCTTTCATCTCTTCGATCCTGAAGAAGATATCTTTCTTAAGTCCGCGCTGAATCTCACGACGATCTATGCCGGTGTCACCCGTGAACCGGTTCCTCATTTGAATAGTTGTGATGACACTCAGGTCCTCCGGACAAATTTCGGTTATCCTGCCGTTCAGTGCCGGCTGGATTCCCTCATCGCTGGCTGGAGAAATCTTCCACGGCCCCGGTGCTGGTTTTTTCCCTGATAAGAATCATGTTTCAGAAAAGGCCCGGTCATCCCC
Source organism: Bacteriovoracaceae bacterium (assembly GCA_947451425.1). Classification (GTDB taxonomy): domain Bacteria; phylum Bdellovibrionota; class Bacteriovoracia; order Bacteriovoracales; family Bacteriovoracaceae; genus Peredibacter. The sequence continues at coordinate 31,748 of CANGAC010000009.1, forward strand.
TGATCCGGAATAATTACCGAAAATAGAAGCACCAAGGGAGTCCTTATGTCCTTCGCTAAAAAAGTTGTGATCGCCGTCGATTTTACAGAAGACCTTCCTCAGCGCCTGAAGAGTCTGCGCAAACTGGATTTCCTGAACCACAGTGAACTCCACTTCGTGCACGTCTTTCCCACCACCACTTATCCGTTTGGATTGGGTGAGTTTCCGCTGATCTTTCCTATGGAAGCGGACCGCGACGTGATCTCACAGTCGGGCATTGCCTTACTCGTGAACATGACCGAGCTTGCGATGGCCGCAACGTTCGTCGGCAGGATCATTCCGAAAATTCTTTTTAGTGATAGCGAAAAGAGCTGCTTCACGCGCTACGTGGAAGAAGTTCACGCGGATCTCGTCATTGTTTTTCCGCGCAGGCGCCACGGATTCTTCGACAGTTCATTTGGTGAATACGTCAGTAAGCACGCTCACAGCGATGTGCTTTTTATCAAGCCTAAGGAGACGGTATGAACGTAAATAATGAAGGTTTTTCTATCGCGGATCTGGAAGTTGAGAAAATCGCCCTCGAAGACCGGATCAAAAGGCTCGAAGCCGATCTGAAGCAACCCCTGGAAGCTGACTTTCATGAGCAAGCCTCGCAGCTCAGCAATCAGATTATCCTGAGACGCCTGATAGAAGTTGAGCGTAATTATCTGCGTAAAGTGAATTTTGAACTCGAATCCCGGAAGCAGGCCGCAGGAAGAATCTGAGCAATTTCCGCATGGCCAGGCCAGGACGAGCTATTTTATGCTAAAACTGATAGAAATCATGTTTCTAGCGCTCAACCAGGCTTATCTATGTATCAGATGACTTTTCAAGCGATTTTCGAATACTCCTCATTAGGGATTATTATCTCTGATACTCAGGGCAATATTCTCCAGGTAAATCCCTGGGCAGCTAAAACATTTGGTTACGACGTAGATGAGCTTGTCGGCCGGAAGATTGAAGTCCTCGTGCCTCCGGACCTCAGAAAAAAGCACGTGGGCCAGCGCGAATCCTACGCGGCCAATCCACATCCCCGTTCCATGGGGCTGAATATGAATCTCCTGGCGGTGAAGAAAAACGGAGATTATTTTCCGGTAGAAATCAGTCTCACTTATTACGACTTCGTCGGACAGAAGCAGATCGTGAGTTTCATCAACGACATCACAGTCCGGAAAGCAGCTGAAGTGAATCTTCTGAAACTTACCGAGGAGCTGGAGTCGAAAGTCAACGAGCGTACCAAAGAGCTCTCCGATGCCCTTCTTGAACTTAATCACACCAATGAAGGTCTCCGGCTCGAGATGGAACACAGAAAGCGTGTCGAAGCACAGATCCGCGACATGCTGGAAAAAGAAAAAGAACTGAACGAACTTAAATCCCGCTTTGTCTCCATGGCCTCGCATGAGTTCCGCACACCCCTCGGAGGAATTCTTTCCTCGATCACACTGATTGACCGTTACGCGAAGGACGAAGATGCTCCCAAGAGAGAAAAACACATCCACAGCATCAAGAAATCCGTCAGAAACCTTACCAATATCCTGAATGACTTTCTTTCTCTCGATAAACTTGATCAGGGGAAAATTTCTTCTTCGCCCGCAGAATTTAATCTGAAAGATCTGGTGAATGAAACTGTCGATGAGTTCCGTGAGACGACTGAGAAAGGACATTCCTTCTCTGTGTCTCATGGAGACGGGTCTTTCTCCCTTTATCAGGATAAGGACATGATGAGGAACGTTCTCATCAACCTCATCTCAAATGCCATCAAGTACTCTTCGGAGTCCGGCACTATTTTCGTGCGGACCGAAACGAAAGGTGGCCTGGTTAAGATTGAAATTGAAGACCAGGGGATGGGAATCCCCGAAGCCGACCAGAAGCATCTTTTTGAGCGCTTCTTCCGCGCCCACAACGTGACGAACCTCCAGGGCACGGGCCTCGGCTTAAATATCGTCAAGCGCTACCTCGATCTCATGGGCGGCTCCATCACTTTTACCAGTAAAGAAAACCACGGCACCAAGTTCATCGTTACTCTTCCGGAGAAAAAATGAAACGCATTCTTATCATTGAAGATGACACCACCATGCGGGAGAACACCGCGGAGATCCTCGGTCTGGCGAACTACGAAGTTCATACGGCGCCCAATGGAAAGGCGGGAAGCCTTATCGCAAAAGAGCTTAAACCCGATCTCATCATCTGCGACATCATGATGCCGGAGCTTGATGGCTGGGGCGTCCTGCACATCCTATCTAAGGACCCGAAGACTTCATCGATCCCTTTCATCTTTCTGACGGCGAAAGCGGAAAAAAGTGAAATCAGAAAGGGGATGGAACTCGGAGCCGATGACTATCTCACGAAGCCGTTTGAAGAAACAGAGCTTCTGAGTGCCATCGAAGTGCGCCTCCGGAAAAAAGAGCTTCTTAAAAACGAATTTTCCAGGAACGCCCAGGGGCTTTCCACTTTTCTCGAGGAAGCAGCCGGTCTGGATGAACTGAAAACCCTCTCTACTAATCGCCCGATTTCTCACTATAAGAAAAAAGAAGTGATTTTCCACGTCGGTGATAAGCCTCACTATGTTTTCTTCCTCTCGAAAGGGAGTATCAAGACTTATAAGACTCACGATGACGGCAAAGAGTTCATCACTCAGGTCTTCAAGGCGGGAGACTTCTTCGGGCACGTTCCACTTTTTGAGAACAGCAGCTATGCTGACTCCGCTGTCGTTCTCGAAGAAAGTGAGATCGTAAAAATTCCGAAAGAGGACTTCATCTCCCTTCTCAACCGGAACCGGGACGTCTCCGCAAAATTCATCCGCATCCTTTCTAATCAGGTCGAAGAACAGGAAAGGCAACTCATCCGCATGGCCTATGATACCGTCAGAAAAAGGACGGCCGAGGCGCTCCTTAAGCTCCATCGGGCAGGCACCACGAACGGGACGAAGTCTTCGGTGCGGGTGACCCGGGACGATCTTGCCAATATGATCGGGACGGCGACAGAGACTGTGATCCGTTGTCTTTCGGAATTTAAAGAAGATGGACTGATTGAAATCCACGGCCGTGAGATCGTGGTGCTTGATCCTGAAGGCCTCGGTGATGTTCCCTGATCAAAATCATGTTTTAGAATAACTCAGCTCATCGCTGCAATCACTCGGTATCACGTAATATTTCCCTATGAAGAGAATTATTATCGCCACAGACTTTTCCCCGCATTCCAGAAAGGCCATTGATTGTGTCATCGGTATCCTTGAAGACACGTCTGCTATCTATGAAGTTCTCCTCCTCAATACGTACATGGTAAAAGAAACCGATCCCCAGAAAGTCATTCACCTGAACGATGAGCTGAAGCGCGCCTCTAAGAAAAATCTCGAGCATGAACTCGAACTTCTCCGAAAAAAGTTGCAGAATCCAAACATCACGATAAAAATCGCCTCACATATGGGCTCACTTACGAATGTGGTTTCTCAGCTGATCAAGGCGAATCCAGTGGATCTGGTGGCGATGGGGAAGGACGGTGGCAGGAACGTAGAAAATGTTTCCGTCATCCTGAAACAGAACGGTACTCCGATGCTGGTGACTTATCTTCCTTCCTGATTCCTTTTTCCGCGCGGAAACGTAAGAACAATTTCCGCAAATAGACCTGTGTACATGGAAAATAGCGCGAGCCCCATCAGCATGAGTCCGA
>CANGAC010000010.1 GCA_947451425.1 Bacteriovoracaceae bacterium
TGAAAGACGGGAATAAGTTCTATTTCAATTCAAGCCTTGATCGCGTCGACTATATCTGGGAAGGATTGAAGAACGCTCGTCAGGATCTTATTTCTCCTGTGGCATACGAAGATTTCCGTATTCTTCTTGTTCAGTATGACCACCACCAGAAAAGAAAAGAATGGTTCTTCCGTCATAAGATTCTCGACGCTCTGAACTGGTTCGCTCTTCCCGTCATCTTCCTCTTCAGCGCTTATCTTATTCAGGTGCGTGAAGTTCTCATTCATCAACAGGGAATGTATTTCTTCCGCCTGTTTATGTTCTCCCTTCTTATCATTCTCATGACCACGGTTCTCTTCTCTCTCGGTCTCAAGAAATTTATCTTTGACCGTAAGATTGCTGAACAGCTTGATGATCCTTCGAAAGAAAAAGCGCGTGATCTGGAATTTGAAGGTGTGATCCTTCATCGCTCGAAGCTCCTTCAGATGGTTTTCTCAAGTTTTCTCTTTACCTTCGTGGTCTACTCAGACATCAATCTCTATTCGATCACGAAAGTGAAGGATGATATTGCCAGCATGGATCTCAAGAAAGGTCGCTCAATCGTCATTGATAACCGTTACAACTGTTTTAACTGCCGCTACGAACTGAAAGATGGTGATGCCGTGATCTTTGGTAAAGGCTACATCGGACAAATCATGGCCAAGGGCGGAGACATGGTCGGTGAAGTGTCACAAGACAAAACTGGTCGTATGATTGCCAGTGAGAACATCCAGGAAGTTCCTGCAGGGTTTGTTGCCATAAAAGCTGCCAACGGAAAGGATATCGTTTTTGTCAGGACTGAAGAGTTAATAGGTAAAATCCGCCGAGACTAGGTCCCTTTTCACAAATTTTTATCTCCCGGTATAATTGAGCAACACTCATTTTACCGGGAGTTTTTTTATGCAAAGGTTTCTCGGATTTCTTCTCATTTCATTCGTGTTCGTTGCTTCACAGGCCAGAGCTGATCTCCTGATTGAGCCAGTCGTGGGTTACTCCATGGGCATCAATGGAGAATTTGCTAAGGGTAAGGTCTCTGGCGGGGGAACTACCACCAAAGATTCTTTCTCAGGTGGGAGCGGAGGTTCCTTTGGCGGTCGTCTCGGATTCCAGAAATTAGGTTTCCAGATCGGTGCTGACTATCTCCATAGTTCGATCAACCCTGATGACAAGGCTTTGAAGGGGAATCTTTCTTTTGATGAATGGGCGGGCTTCGTAGGTTTTGAGTTTCCGATCCTTCTTCGCGTCTACGGCGGATATATTTTCTCAGCGGAAGGTCAGGGGAAATACGTTTCAGCTGGAACGACTCAGAAGCTAACTTTAAAAGACGGTTCAGGAGTTAAAGCAGGACTTGGTTTTACTCTCTTACCTTTCCTCGATATCAACCTTGAATATCGCCACGGAACTTTTGGTGAGTGGAAAGCCGGATCGACGAAAGTCACCGGTGACGTAAACTACAGCGTCTATATGATTGGTCTCTCTCTTCCGTTCACAATCTAAGCACAAATAAGAAGGCCCTCTTTCGAGGGCCTTTCTTTTTATCCTGCATCTTCTTTTATTTTTTCTGTTTTTTCCTGTTCCTCAACATAGAGCTGAGAAGCAATCGTCTCATTCCCCCAGGCGATGAAAGCATCGTCATGTTGGTACATGGTGATGGTTTCCCAGGGACAATCTTGTGAGCAGTTCTGGCAACCGATACAGCGCTGAAGATCAATCTCCACCATCTGCTGATAGCCAGGGTTCTTCGCATCCGGACCAGGAACAAGTTCGATGCAATCAACCGGACAACCGGCAATACAGACTTCACAACCAGTACAGCCTGATTGGTGAACAACTGCGATGAGTTTTGGTGGTTTCTTACCCTTTCTTTGTGGCTTAAAACGGGCCGTGTGAAACGGGTTCTCTACCTTGATGTTATCGCTCATATTTTTCCTTAGCTTAGAACAATCCCGATTATACACGGGCCGGTAAAACCTATAAAGGGTTTCCGCTCGATTTCGGGAAGACATTAGAGCGTTCTAGAGATAAAACTTAGTCGACAAAACAGCAACCAAATAATAAATATTTACAGTCTTTTTCCGGGGATATTATTCCATGACAACTCGCAAACTCCGCTTTGTCACAGCTGCCAGCCTTTTCGATGGCCATGATGCCTCCATCAACATCATGAGAAGGCTTCTTCAATCAAAAGGGGTTGAGGTCATTCACCTGGGCCACAATCGCTCTGCCCTGGATGTGGTGGAAGCAGCCCTTGCCGAAGACGCTCACGCTATCGCGCTCTCGTCTTATCAGGGCGGGCATATGGAGTACTTCACGTATGTTCGCGAACTCCTGGATCAGAACGGTGGAAAGAATGTCCGGATTTTTGGCGGCGGAGGTGGCGTTATCACTCCTCCGGAAATGCATGAGCTTCATAAACGCGGCATCACCCGGATCTATCACCCTAATGATGGAACGGCACTGGGGCTTAATGGAATTATCGATGACATGATCGCCAAGTGTGATTACTCAACGATCGATGACTTTGATTTTAAAAAACTTCCGGGTAAAAAGCTTTCATCTTACGAAATGGCCAAGGTCATTACCTTCATCGAAGACAAGCGCGAGTTTCCTTTTCCAGTTACCGCCGCGAACATTCCCGTCTTCGGAATTACCGGAACCGGTGGCGCCGGGAAATCTTCTCTCATTGATGAACTTCTTCTTCGCTTTCACAGATATTATCCAAACAAAAAAGTGGCCCTCGTTTCTGTTGATCCGACGAAAAAGAAAAACCAGGGCGCCCTTCTGGGGGACCGGATCCGTCTTGGTTCTGCGAGCTATGATAATTTTTATGTGCGCTCTCTTGCGACCCGCGACTCGTCGAATGAACTTTCTCCGGAAATCCGGAAAGTAGTTCAATTCCTGAAGTCACAGCCGGTAGATCTTATTCTCGTCGAGACATCCGGTATCGGTCAGGCCTCAGATGAGATCACGAAAGTCGCGGATAAAACTTTATACGTGATGACTCCCGAGTATGGGGCTTCTACTCAGCTTGAAAAAATTGAGATGCTTGAAGTGGCGGATTTTATCGCCGTCAACAAATTTGAAAAACCACGTTCAGAAGACGCTCTCCGTGACGTGAGAAAACAATATCGCAGAAATAAACAACTCTTCGCAGGTCATCCCGGTTCTCCTGAAGACCAGGATCTTCCTGTCTTCGGAACCATGGCCTCGAAGTTCAACGACGTGGGAGTCAACGCTCTCTTTCAGGAAATCGTGAAAGCGGTGAACTTCCCTACAGCAGCTGATCTCGCGAAAATTCCGGTTGAACGTGCCCCCACTAAAAAACAATCGATCATCCCAGCTTCCCGGATCAATTATCTTCAGGGAATTTCCGACACGCTTAAGACTTACAACAAGAAAACTCAGGAGTCGGTAGAAAAACTCCGTCGCTATGAAGCCCTCGTTGCCGTAGAAAAAATTCTTTCTGAGAAATCTGTGTCAGAGAATAAGTTGAGTGTAGAAAAAGAACTCACGACAGAACTTTCCGCACTGAAAGAATTCGATAACATCGTCGATCAGTACACTAAAGGCGAATACACTTACGTCGTTCGTGGCAAGGATATTAAGTCTTCCACGAAATACGAATCACTCTCGCACTCCATGATCTCGAAAGTGGGATTTCCGAAATTTCATTATCCTTCTGAGAAATATCATTTTGTCCGGAACCAGAATCTTCCGGGCTTCTATCCTTTTGCGGCCGGAGTCTTCCCGTTTAAGCGTGCCGATGAAGATCCGAAGCGCCAGTTTGCCGGGGAAGGCGGGCCATCCCGCACGAATGCCCGTTTCCACTACCTCTCGAAAAATGATACGGCCAAGCGTCTTTCTACTGCCTTTGATTCCGTCACCCTTTATGGTGAAGATCCGGCGACTCGTCCGGATATTTACGGAAAAGTCGGTGAGTCCGGAGTTTCCATCTGTACTCTTGAAGACATGATGGACCTCTATAAAGGATTTGATCTTCTCTCACCTTCAACATCCGTTTCCATGACGATCAACGGACCGGCCCCGATTATTCTCGCGATGTTCATGAATACGGCCATCAATCGCTCTCTCCCGGAAAATGACCAGGAGAACAGAGAGAAGATGGTGGAAGTGATGAAGCAGGTCCGTGGAACTGTCCAGGCCGATATTCTGAAAGAAGACCAGGCCCAGAACACTTGTATTTTCTCCCTTGAGTTTGCACTCAAGATGATGGGAGATGTTCAGGAATTTTTCTGTAAGCACAAAATCAGAAATTACTACACCGTCTCGATTTCCGGTTATCACATTGCTGAAGCGGGGGCGAATCCTATTACCCAGCTTGCTCTCACACTTTCTAACGGCTTTACCTACGTTGAGTACTATCTCTCGCGTGGTCTACCCGTGGATGACTTCTGCGAGAATCTTTCGTTCTTCTTCTCCAATGGTCTGGATCCTGAGTACACCGTCCTTGGCCGTGTTGCTCGTAAGATCTGGGCGGTAGCGATGAAAGAAAGATACGGAGCTTCGGATAAATCACAAAAGCTTAAGTATCACATTCAGACTTCCGGCCGTTCCCTTCACGCTCAGGAAATCGATTTCAACGACATCAGAACGACTCTTCAGGCGTTCATGGCGCTTTCTGATAATTGTAATTCTCTTCACACAAATGCGTACGATGAAGCCATCACTACGCCGACAGAAGAGTCAGTGAGACGAGCGATGGCGATCCAGCTCATTATCAACCGTGAATTTGGTCTCAACAAAACCGATAACCCTATGCAGGGCTCTTACATTGTCGAAGAGCTTTCTGATCTAGTGGAAGAGGCAGTTCTTGCGGAATTTGAAAGAATCTCGGACAAGGGCGGTGTTCTTGGTTCCATGGAATCTATGTACCAGCGTGGGAAGATCCAGGAAGAATCACTTTATTATGAAACGCTGAAGGACACGGGTGCATATCCGATTATCGGCGTGAACACTTTCCTTCCGGAAAAACAGGCAGAGTGGAAGCCGATTGAGATGTCCCGGGCATCCAATGAAGAAAAGAATGAGCAGATCAGGCGCCTTGAAGTTTTCAAGGCAAAAAACAAAACCCGTTCTGCAGATTGCCTGAAAAAACTAAGAGACACTGCACTCGCCGGTGGAAATATTTTTGAAGAGCTCCTCACAGCAGTCCGTTATTGCAGCTTAGGCGAGATCACTTCCGTCCTCTATGAAGTGGGTGGCCGCTATAGAAGGAACATGTAATGAAAAAGATCTATACCAAGACCGGCGATCAGGGAGACACGGGACTCGTGAGCGGGACGCGTATTTCCAAGGCTGATCCCAGGATAGACCTTTACGGTGAACTGGATGATTTCAATTCCCGTCTGGGCTTTGCCATTGCTCTCATTGATAATGAGAAAGCACTCTCAAGTTCCATTACGATTCTTCACCATCTCCAGTCTGCCGTTTTCGATCTGGGATCCAACCTTGCGTGCGAAGCCCCTAAAAGATTGGAATACAAACTTCCGCAGATCACAGAGGGTTTCATCAAAGAGCTTGAGCAGGAAATTGACCGTTTGGAAAATGAACTCAGTCCTTTAAAGCATTTCATTCTCCCTGGCGGAACTCAAGCAGCAGCTGCCTTCCACGTCGCCAGAACCGGTGCCAGGAATGTAGAAAGGAAGTTAGTGAAATTTACGGCCGAAACCGGGGAAGACGCACCGATTCTGGGACTGATCCTACTGAATCGCACTTCGGATTATCTTTTTGTCCTCGCCCGCTATGTGAATAAAGTGCAGGGTGGAGCCGAGAAGAGCTGGATTCCAAGAAAGTAATTACTGCTGCTTCTGATGAAGGTCTTCAATCCCCGAAATCTTCTCTCCGACTGTGTAGCGCATGAACTTCTGTGACATGAGATAAGCGGCAATCACCGCAACTTCCATGATCGTTAAGATCACAACTTTACTGGCGGCTATGTTACCCGACGAGATTCCAAGAAATCCTCCGCCATTGATCATTTTATTCACAAAATAAACCGGGAGTAAAATCATCGATAAAAGAATCGAGAGATCAATGACGAATGAGAACGAGGAAAGAACCGGAGACTTGGATTTTATTTCGTCTTTCGACAGTTTAATCCGCGTTCTGGCACGTTTCCTGACATCAACTTCCTGGGCAGAATAGATTGAACTTTTCTCTCCCGGGTGATTTTTGTTCCAGGTCTGGTTTTTATCCCGCGCACCGGTAAAATCCGCTTTCAGTTCATATTGGACGCGGTCTTTGAATGGTCCAGGGAAAGTCAGCAGTTCAATTAACCGTTGATCCATCTTGGAGGCGAGAAGCGTAATGAAGGTATCACCCACTTTGATTTCATCGCCTATGAATATTTCTGAATGATCAATTCTGATTCCGTTGAGGTAGGTTCCGTTTTTTGAACCCAGATCAATCAGTTCCAGCCGGTCTTCTTTGAGAATGAGCCGACAATGTTTGCCACTCATTTTTGAATCTTCCAGGACATAATCAACTTCGGAACTCCGGCCAAAAGTCACATACTGAGCGAGGCCCGCTGAAATTTCCGAACGGATGTTGAGTTTCGTATTCACGATTTGTAGAACTGCTTTCAAATTAACTCCAAAGATCCTGATGATAGTTAAACTGACATAACTCTTTGACTGACTGAAGATACGCATGGATCTTGTCAGGAAATTGAAATTCCGGGACAACGTAAAGTCCCCAAAGATGGGCGGCGATCATAATGTCTTTCAATGTTAAGTTAGCTGATTCAAAAAAAGGTTCAAGATTTTTTTCCAGATTCATGAGCAGGGGAAGCAGTTCTTCTTTGAATGCCGGAGCTTTTTTCACCAGATCTTTAAATGGTCCGCGTTTTTCTTCTTTCTGTTTCTGAAAATAGGCCCGGGCAGACGGAGTAAACTCCGCCGTTTGTATCCAGTAAGGCATCGCGAGTGAATGGACAGCGTTGTTCACGTCTTTGATGAAAGCTTCAGCTTTTGAAAGATCGGCGTTAGATTGCAGTTTGTTCTTCACATCAAGGCGCCGGATAATATCAAGACTTTCCCGCATGGGAACGGCATCGAAGCTCATGATGGGCAGGATTTTTACACCAATCAAATCAGTGGGAGTTTTAAGATCATCATAGGCCAGAGGCCTTGAATCATACGGGAGATTCAGAAATCCCAGGGACATCCGGACCCGAACGCAGTACGGACAATGCACATAATGATAAAGGACTAACCCCATAAACTTCCCTGTTCCTGAGTATTATAGGTCTAAGTGCTCAGGAATCCAATCCTTCGGGCGCAATTGATCAGTTCAGGACGTTGTAATTGTGGTAAACTGGCTGTACAAAAGTCCCGTATTGCGGAGAAAAACTCTTATGGAACAATCACTTATCGAAATCACACCAAAGGCGCTGGAAGAGATCCAGGTCATTGCCCGTAATGAAAATCCAGATGGCAACAAAGGTTTGCGCCTGGCCGTTACTGGCGGTGGATGTTCAGGTCTTTCCTATAAGATCGAATTCAGTGAACAGAAGCCCAAAGATAACATTCTCGATTTCAGTGGCGTAAAAGTTTTCGTGGATCCTAAGTCACTCATCTATCTCAAGGGTATTGTGCTTGATTATAAAGATGGTCTTAATGGCAAAGGCTTCGTCTTTGATAATCCGAATGCGAAGAACACTTGCGGCTGCGGAGAATCTTTCTCCGTCTGAACATGATTAATCATTATCGCTATTCCCGCGGACAGTTCACCATCACGTTTGTCGAGCTGCTCCTCAGGGGATCTGATGTTGTCTCATTTCTCGATTCACAATCAACTTTGAAAATCAGTCTCCTTTCACCAGATCACTTCCATCTGGCAACTTTTCTTGATCCACAAGGAAAGGTGGAAACGTATGGATGGCTCCTTCAAAAGAGTGATCATTTTCTTTATCTCGTGCCGAAACTTTTAAAAGAAAAATCTCTCGCGCGCCTGAACCGCTTCCTCGTTTCAGAAGATGTAGAGATCGAAGACAATGGCCTGAAAAATTGGTCTTTTATTCTTGGCGAACAAGATCGAGGTCTGATTTTCGATGAACCTGCGATGCTGGCAGAATTACCTTCCGAGCAGATTGAAATTATTCCAGCACCCGAGCGCGAACTTTGGCGAAAGGTCAACGGCTGGCCTTCTTTTGATGGATCGGATTTTACGAATGAACTCGTAAATAACCTGAGACTTTTTGATCTCGCCGTTGTCATGAACAAGGGCTGCTATCCGGGACAGGAAACGGTCTCGAAGATTGCTACTCACCGAGGAGCTGCTTATTCCCCTGTCCTGATTGAAAGCGATTCAGCGATTGAACCAGGTATTCTGAATCTCGAAGGAAACCGCATCGGAACTGCTGTTGAATCTCTTTCCTGGGATGGGAAATACTATACCGTCACAAATCTTCTCCGGGACTTCCGCGTCGAAAGAATGAAACTCAACTTCGAGTCTAACGGCAAACCCCATCAAGGTATTGTTCGTTACTACCCACTTCTGCCAGGAAATAAAAAATCCAAGGCCCTCGAACTTTACGATGAGGCCCTTTCATTATTCCGGGATAACAATCTCTCCGAAGCTGAATCACTGCTCAGGAAATCCCTGACACTTGATCCGACACTGGCCGATGCCTATGAGGCCCTTGGGGTCATGCTGGGAAGGCAGAATCGGTATTCTGAGGCGATCGAGATCATGGAACAGCTTGTACAAGTTGATCCCGATTCCCTGATGGCACACACCAATCTTTCGCTTTTTCTTATGAAAACGGGAAAGATTGAGGAAGCAGAAAACCACAAGTCTCTGGCCACCCTGAAGTCGTTCTCAAAATTCGGGAATGAGGCAAAAGAAAAAGAACTCGCTGAAAAAAAAGCCAAGGCCGATGCAGAAGAGTGGGCACGAAGAGAGAAGATGTTTCTCGAGGTTCTGGAAATTGATCCGGAGGATAGTCTCGCCAATTACGGACTGGGGTCTCTCGCTGTTGAGCGGGGAGATTGGCAGAAAGCGCGGGATCATCTTGAAAGAGTCTTAAGTGAAGACCCTAAGTATTCAGTAGCGTATCTGGCCCTGGGAAAAGCTTATAAGGGCCTGGGGCTGGTTGATGATGCGAAAGAAACATTCCGTAAGGGGATTAAAGTCGCTGCCGGAAAAGGCGATCTCATGCCGGCCAATCAGATGCAAAGTGAGCTGGACCGGATTTAGATTTTTCTGAATTTCTTCTGAGCAGTTGAGAGCTCGCTCTTTAACTTCTGTAGCTCTTTTTTGTGCTTCTTCAATCGTCTTTCCCATAGCGGGATTTTAGTACGAAATTTCGCGAGTTCTTTCTGCTGATCTGCGATCAGCTTCCAGCCTTTATCGTTAATCAGCTTCTTCCCTCTTGCCCATTTAAGTTCCTGGAAACTGAAATCAAGCATCCGGAATTCTTCCACTGCTCTCCAGAGAATTTTTTCTTTCTCATCGTCAGAGAATTTATACCAGATGTTATCGAGATCGGACTTCGCCAGGTCACTGAAAAGCTTGAAGGCCCAAAAAAAAGTAAAGTACGCGTGATAGATTCCCCGAAGTGGTCTCTGTGATCTTCTCCAGGGACTGTAATAAATCATCTCTGAAGGCTCATCGATAAGCTTTTCGAGGTTCAGGAAATGGTTAAGGTAGTGATGGCCATTTTCATGAAGGAGATCATCCAGGAGATCGAGAAAATCCCGGTCGTAGAGATTGATCATGGAAACAGAGGGGAAATTCTGATGAGAGTAACTGACAAATTCCTTGTCACGGATGGGGATAATCACGTCGGTAAATGCAATGAATCGTTCCCAGGAGCTTGGGGAATACTTTTTTACCAGTTTTAGAGCGAGCTCAATTCTTTGTGAGAAAATATTCATCTCTTTTAGAGAATGAGTCTTGAGATCAAGCTCCTTCCCTTCAAGGTGAAGAGTCGTTCCAAGCATGGGGGAAATTTTCCCATTTCTCATTCTTTCACCGAGGACAGTCTGCACGCGGTAGGAAGAGGAACTGGCCTCAATTTTTTCTACATGCCGTTTCCCAAGAGTGACCAGATGTTTTTCAAGATGCTTTAAGGTGAACTGAGAGGCTGCGGAAACAGATTTTCCCTTGTTCAGTTGCTTCAGGAAAACATCGGCGAACTCAGAATGGTTCCAGGTCTCAAAAATTTGATCTTCGTCATGACTGAGAGATGTCTGGGAGCCTGCGGTTGGTTTAATGTTCTGGAGAAAAAAATAGGTCTCAAGTTGAGTAACAAAAAACCAATTGAAGTTTGTGTACGAGGCGAGAAGTTCATCATTCCCAAGAATCCAGGTTTTCAGGGGGCCCGGTGAAAAATGGCGAAGATTCGCCCGGATTTTTTTCCACTTGGTTTGGTAGCGTTGACGTGTTCTGGATTTAAGCCGACGAAATTGTCGTGGAGTGAAATTCATAAAAAGTGGCTGGGAAGGAGAGATTCGAACTCTCGACCAACAGATTAACAGTCTGCTGCGCTAACCAACTGCGCCACTTCCCAACTCATAGTCAAAAGGTCTGTACTTTATAAACCTCTGGATTATTTTTGTCTATCTTCTTTTTAGAAGACCTTACGCGAAATCAACCGATTAAAGTGCTCAAGTTTAATGCCTTTCCGACCGATATGGTCAACAAAGGCAGGACTGATTGGGTAATAAGCCATCATCTTATGTTTTACGCGCCCTCTGTATTTTAGGACCAGAAGAGATCCTAAAACTCGCCCATGTGCTTAATCGTGAGGAAGTGACCTTTAAGAAGGCATCTGGCGACGACGGGGTGATTTGGAAACAGGATCGCGCTCCCTCGCAGAAGAGAAAAGAGGCTTCCGCGCCAACAGAGGCCAAAGTTCTCCCCTTCAGCAGACCCTCAACTCATGTTCCAGAACCTAAGATTGAAACATCTTCAGAAAGCGATGAAGAACCCCAGATTCTCAGTTCGGATGTCATTCTTCTCCAAAGGGAAATCGCGCGTGAAACCGGAACGGGGGACAAGAAAGCTGCAGCTAGCCGCGGATATCAGAAGGCCACAGAGATGTATGTGGTGAAATCCCAGACTTTAGATGGGAAAGAAAAAATGCGTATCGCTTCGACTAACGGTGTTCTCGTCAATAAGAAGCAAGCCTAAGCAAACGGGATCGCCGTAATCTTCTGAGGCATCTTGATTCCCAGCTCTTTTACCACCATCGGATCCATCGAAACCTGGCCATCGCCATGAACCTGAAGTGAAGTCCTCAGGGCGAAGAAATCATACTCAGGATGCTCGAGAGAAATCATCACGTCGCGTGCTTCTTTGGCATCGTAACTTTTATTTGTGATGAGAACCCCGGTGATTTTTTCTTTGATGGGCTTGATTTCTTTCAGAGGACAACGGAAGTGGGGGCCACCATCGAACGGATCAACTTCGAAGGTATATTTGAATCCGATGCCTTCGAGCATTTTTTTAACGGGTTCAGTTTCCTTGCCGACTTTTCCAATGGCCTCGCGAGCTTCGAGAGGGAGCAGGGTCTGGTAAATATTTTCAGACGGAAACAGACTCAGAATAAACTCTTTGTTACTTCTACTGAGGATGTCGGCTTCCACGTAATTCATATTGAGAAACTTTCTGCCAATGGCTTCCCAGAGGGGAGAGTTTCCGTGCTTATCCAGCGGTGGCATGAGCTCTGAGTGAACCATCGGCTTGAAGCGTTCAGGGTTTCTCGCCATGTAGAGAAAACGCACAAACGAAAGCTGCTTTCCGAGTTTTTCTTTGTGCCCTCGGAATTCAGGGTTGAGAATGAGACCGCCGATTTCTGTCGGGCCATTAGTATCGAGTCCAAGCTTGAGCGTACCGTGAACAAATCCAGTATTGATTGTTTGAGAGAATTTTGATTCCTGTCCGACACTCAGATAAAAATGCGGCTCATCTTCCGTCCCGTGTTGGGCATGAATCATCGAGACACCAAGGATTTCATTCGTCGATTTGTCTTCCAGGACGAAGATGTAATAGTTCCGGAAAAAATCCGGGCTCGGATTATGAAAACTCTTCATGGAGCTTTTGATCTTGGCACTGATCATGTCTTCGTCAGCCGGAAGATTAATAAAGACCATTATCGTACTTAGCTTAAAAAGATCTTTAAGGTCTTTTGGCTGGACCGATCTCAGGATAAACATCAGGACTCCTCATTCAGGAACGACTCGATTCTTTTTAAATCCGTGAGTGAAAACGTCCACGGTAAAAGAAGAGTATAAGTTTTCCCGGAAAGATCTCCGCGGAACGGTGATTTCTTCCAGTCTCTGGCTTCCGACTTCAGGGGATATTGCCCGGGAAGGGGAGGGCCATCTAATAGATTATATTTTTCGAAAAGCCTCACTAATCTTTCATGAAATCGTGGCCATTTCCCTTCTGTGCCCCAAAGCTCAGGACTCAGTGCATAATTCAACCATCTCCCCATTCTTTCATCGTTAAGAGGTTCTGTATGAAGTTTCCGGGAAATTCTTACGCAACCAAGTTGTTCGAAATCAAGTTCGATATCTTCCATGCCCGAAAGAAAGCGGTGAATCTCTACCGGACGACCTTTCCGCAGATTGGGAGATTTAATAATAGGAGAAAAGGAAAACTGAGCGTCTTGCGGGGAGCTAGAAGGAGTATTTTTCAAAAGAAAGGGCGGAAGAAATTCTAAAACCGCCGCCGAAGCAGAGAGGTTAATGACATCAGATTTTTTTTCCATCTGCTTGAGAAGCATTTCAGGCAGAGACTGATCTTCTTTCATGGCGTGTTATTCTTGATTAAGTTCCGGGAGCCGGGGGATAATACCCTGACTAATGGGAGGATACTATCAACGGTGACAACTTGAAAACCTTTCAAGGTTTTTATGCTAGTGGCGACTATGCAAATGCACTTCTTGAACTGGAGAAAAGCAAGGATCAGCTTTCCGCAGGAGTATGGCATTTCAACATGGGGACCGTAAAAGCGAAACTCGGGCAGCCCGCAGAGGCGCGGTATCACTTTTTAGAATCTCGCTGGAGCGGCTTCACTGACGAGAGACTTGCTAATAATCTGAGTCTGGTGGAAGACACACTTGAAGTGACGAAGCTTGAAAAGCCTCTGGAGATTGCCGATTACGCCATTAAGTTCGGACTATGGGCGCAGAATGGTTTTTTCACCATGCTATCCCTGGTCGTTTTGTTATTCGGATTTTTGATTTTAAGAAGACAAAAAAAATATTCGATCCTGATTTTAACAGCATTCCTCGCCGCTCTCCCACTTGGTGTGAATTGGTGGGTGAAAAGCTGGCATAAAGCAGTTACTCTCAGCACTCAACAAGTTCAGGATGGCCCCTCAGTGATTTTCGGATCAAGAGGCGAGCTCCCTCCAGGTGTCATGGTAGTGACAAAAAAGAGTGGAGAATGGGTTGAAGTCATTTTCCCCTCGCGCTTCAGAGGTTGGATAAAAAACGCAAGTCTCAAGGAACTGGAGTAAGTCATGAGCTACGAAAAAGAAATGATGGAAAAAATGTCTCAAGGTGAAAACACAACGGATCGTCTGGATATCCCGCTTCTTAAGTATCTCTGGGAAGCGAGTCCTCTCTCCTTTACCTCGAAAGAAAGTTATCACGAGTTCTTTAAGAAGATTTCTGTTCTCAGTTCATTCTCAGATAACGAAGTCAGGCTCTTTACGAAATATCTTCACCGCCGGGAATTCACGACGAATGAAGTGATTTTCCGCCAGGGCGATTCCGGCTATGGCTTTTATTTTATCTTCTCCGGCTCCGTGAATATCTACTCCAATCACCAGACTCTCAATAATGAGGATCCAGGTGATTTGATTGTCCGCCTCGAAAAGAGACAATACTTCGGGGAGATGGGCCTTCTGGAAGAATTCAATCGTCGATCGGCTACGATCATTGCAGCTGAAAATACGGTTCTTCTGGGAATCTTTAAACCTGATCTTGAGCGGATGCTTGAAGTTCATCCGGTTCTCGGAGCGAAATTCTTAAGAGAGACCGCCCTCATCATGGCAAACCGCATGGGTCAGCTCACCCGGGAAATCGTCTCGCTTAAGAAAAAAATGAAAGAGCTGGAGCAGAGGATATAAATGAGTAAGATCCAGAAAATCAAACTCTACCTTTTTATCTTTTTTGTCACGACAGCGATCGTGTTTGCGATTCTCTTTCCGAGGCTCACGCTTCCGTTTGGCTTTTCCTACATCGTCTACATCATGGCCCATCCCGTAACAATCCTTCTGACGAAAGGAACTGTTAAGCAAAGGATCTGGTATTCTTTCCTCGTCTTTCTGGCCTTTCTCTTCCTGCTTTTCCCGCTGTTCGCCACGATTTACAGCACCAATGCGGATCTGGGAGAACTCTCGACTCAGCTTCCTCTCATCCAGAAAATTATTCAGGATAAGTTCTTCCTCTTTAAGGTGAACTTCTTCGAGAAGTACGGAATCCGGGTCAATCTCGATCCTGTTCACTACATGATGTCGAAGCTCGAATTTTTCGGCACGGATTTTATCAGTCGTTTCCCGGATTACTTATCGTCCATCTTTGAGTGGCTTCTTTTGGTTCCTATGTTTCTGTACTTCTTCTTTAAGGAGAGTAAGAACTTCGGCAATAAACTCATGGAAGCCATTCCGAATCCAATCTTCGAGAAGAGTTATGTTTTATTTTCACACTTCAACACGAAGTTTGGTGAATACATCATCGCTAAATTCGTCGAAGCTGCCATCTTAGGAACCCTCGTCACGATCGGTCTTCTGATCATTGGCTTTCCGTATTCATTCCTCCTGGGATTTGTCGCCGGCATTACGAATATTCTTCCCTACATTGGGCCTGTGATTGGTTTTATCCCGGCATTCGGAATTGCCCTCCTCTCAAAAGACCCGAACGTCTCTATGTGGGGCATGGTCATCATTTATACCATCGCTAATCTCATCGATATGATTCTCGTCTTCCCCTTGCTGGTTTCGAAGATTGTTAACCTTCATCCCATTGTGGTCGTCGTGAGTATCATCATCGGTTCCCAGCTTGGCGGCATTGTCGGAATGATTGTGATCATCCCGTTCATTGCGTTTTTCAAAATTCTTTTCAAAGAGATTTATAAGGACCTGTCGGTAAACATATGATCAAAGCACTCGCCCTGATATTTGTGATTCTGTTCGCATCCTGCTCTTCCGATGCTCCGAAAGGAAAGACTGAAGCCGAAAGTCTTTACCGTGAAGCCGAAGAGCTGATGGAAGCGGAGAGATATATTCTTGCGACGGAAAAACTTAACGCCATAAAAACTCAGCATCCATATTCCTTCTACGCCACACCAGCTGAGTTACTTCAGGCCGATGTCCTTTTTAAACAGGATAATTTTGTGGAAGCAGCGGCGGCCTATCTGTTGTTCAGAGATTTCCATCCTAAGCACGAAAAAATCCCTTACGTCGTTTTCAAGATCGCTGAGTCTTACTATAAACAAATTCCTGATACGATTGACCGCGACCTGGAACCTGCCATTGAGTCGATTAAATTCTATGATGAAGTCCTTCAGAAATATGGGGACTCGAGCTACTCAAAAGACGCCCATACACGCATTGAGAAGGCCCAGAAGATGCTAAGACAGAAGGATCAGTACATCGCTGACTTCTATTTCCGCACCAAAGAGTGGTCAGCCGCAAGATACTGGTATCTTGATATGATCGAGCGCTACCAGGATCATCCGACCCTCAAACATCATGCCATGGTGAAGACAGTCGAATCCACCCGTATGCTTAAAGAGTGGGATGCCTGCAAGGAATACAGTGAAAAGTTTCTCCAAGAGGTTGATAAAGAGGATAAGAAGGCAATAAAATTAGCCTTAGATAACTGTGACAAGAAGATTTAATTTTTCTCAGGAGATCCGCTTTGGAGAATGTGAAACTGAACGACCTGTTGAAAAAAGCCAAAGAAGCCTTTCAAAAGAACGACCTTAAAACTGCCAGCCTCTTTTTAAATGAAATCATCGACCAGAACCCTAATGCGACTGAAGCGTTCTTTTATCTGGCGAATGTCTTTCATGTCAGGGGCGAACTCGGAAAAGCGATAAAAGCATTCCAGCGCGTTCTGGAGCTTGATCCTAATCATACCGATGCCGCGATTTCTCTTTCCGTTATCTACAACGATATCGGCAAGTACGAAGAAGCTAAGGCGATCTTTGAGAAGGCCAACAACCAGGTGAAGAACAATCAGGGTCATGGTGTTGCTGATCCTCATCTCAATAAGAAATTTTCTCTGAAGCATTACGAGCTCGCGGAAATGTACGTTTCCTACAGCCGCTGTGAAGAAGCTCTCTTTGAATACAACAAGGCCCTCGCACTTGATCCGGACAATCTTGAAATCCGCATCAAAGTTGCTAAGGCCTATACGAAAAAAGGTTTCACTTCGAAGGCCTTCGATGAGCTTCGCCGTCTAAAGAATGAAAATCCTGGATACATGCCGGCGCGGATTGCCCTCGGTCTTCTCTATTATGGAAACGGCAATATCATTGAAGCACAGGCAGAATGGCAAAACGTTCTTTCTCGTGAACCAAGTCATCCGGAAGCTGTGATGTATGTGAATCTTTCACGTACTGCCAACGAGACTACCGTTCATCTCTAATCATAAATTCAGCACAAACTAAAAGACCCTCGTAAGAGGGTCTTTTAGTTTTAAATCTAAGCTAAGGAATTAGGCTTCGAGAGTTCTTGTTGTCGCAGGAGTTGAAACTTTGATTTCTCCGCCCTCGAGAGCGATAGGAGCTTCATAAGTAGTTCTGCGAGCATCATCAGAAGAGAAGCTAACGATATACGTTTTAAGCTCTCTGTACATTTCATGCTTCACTGAAAGTTTTGAATCCTGAAGAACGATCTGCTTACCAACTTTTTTCGCAGAGTTCACAACAACTGGTGCTTTAAGATTTGCCGACATCTCAGTCACATTCGCAGGGATTGTGAGGATGCTGTAAAGCTTAGCAGTTTGAAGGGTTTCGAGTTCGAGACCGTTCAGATCAGCTGGAAGAAGTTTTGCGATATAGTCTGGCTTGAAGATCTTAGGTTCGATAATTGGAAAGGCGACTTTGTCATCTTCAGTGCTTTGGAGCCAAAGAATCAACGTGCTATCACCTGGATCAACTACGAAATATTTCTTGAGATTTTCAAAACCCAATAAACCTTCTGAAAAGGTGATGACGTCATTCGGGTTAACTTCCAGTTCCCCAAATCGAGTGGTTTTGATTTTCATCGAGTTTCCTCCAAAATGAAATAGTAAGGTATTCTTACCATAGCACTTTGATGGTATCAGTCAACGGCTTAAATCTGCAAGGAGGAATTTATTTCTTCTTCAGCTCTTCACCCAGACGGGCGATGTCAGACATACTTGCCTGCACTGCTTCTGTGTTTTGATCCTGAATGGCCTGATAAACCTCTTCACGGTGGATTTTAGTCTCTTTTGGAGCCTTAATTCCCAAGCGAACTTGTTTACCCTTTATCTGCACAACGACAATTTTGATATTGTCGTCAATAGCGATGCTTTCTCCTAGCTTCCTTGTCAGAACTAGCATTGGTGATCCTTGTCTTCGGTGTCAAGAATATGACTAACTCAATAAACTTTTACTGTTGCGTTGATTTAATACGATTTTGGCGGGAACACAAGTGAATTTGAAAGATTTTGTTAAGAATTTGTAAGAATTTCCTAGCGCAGAAAATCCATCAAACTGGTGTTCATGAGATTTGCACTGGCTTGATAGGTAGCCTTAAGGACGTTTTGTTCTTTCTGGAGATTCCCGAAAATCTCGGTGACGTCGGCGTCTTCGATCTTGGACTTGTGCGCCTCGTTAAGGAGCTTGGTCTTCTCAATATTATTTTCTGAGTTCGTAACAGTATTGGTGAGCGCGCCAATCTGCGTTCTGAGCTTCACGACTCGCTCAATGCTTGTATCGAGTTTTTCGAGGAGACCCTGGATGATGTTCGGGTTATCCGTCAGCATCGCGTTCTCAAGCGCACGGAGCTCGTCAAAAATGCTGACCTCAACGTCTTCTCCAACCTCGGCCTGTTGTTCGCTGGCCGGGCCGCGGATCTGCTGAGAGGCCGTTGTGAGATCGACTTCTTCTTTTTTCAGATTCAGATCATTTCTTTCGAGAGGAGTTTTTCCTTTCGAGAAGAAAAGTTCTTTCCCGTGAATGTTCACCGGAATGAAAACGTCTTTATTGATCTCGATATTAATCTTGTTTGTGTCACCCTGAAACTTTCCTTCTGTGTCGAAAGGACGGGTGAGAACTTTGTGTCCGGCGAAGAGGTAACGGTTCCCCATCCGCTTGTTAGCGAGGGAGAGGGCCTGCTGTCTCAGCTGGTGAATTTCTTTTGAAACACCTTCGCGGATTTCCGGAGAGTAAATTGTTGAAGCACTACCGATGGCGAGTTCTTTTGCCTTCACCAGGATGTCCGTGAGATCTTCGATCACGTTTTCCGTGTAGGAAAGTTGCGTCTGAGCGAAGTTCAGGTTTCTCATGTACTGTTCGGCATCGATGTTCTGGGAACGGATCGCAAGAAGCTCGACGTTCCCGACAGGATCGTCCGAAGGCTTCGACACACGTTTCATGGTCGAACCCTTCATTTGTAAATCTTCCACCTTGCCCTTGGTTTTCCCAACGGCGTAGTTGATAGAGTTTACGGAACTGTTTTCAGAGACCCTGCTCATTTCCTATATTCCTATGGCAGTAGGTTTAATACTGCTTTAAACATTTCGTCGGCGGCTTTCATGACCTTCGCAGAAGCCTCGTAAGAGTTCTGGTAACGGATCATGTTGGCAGCTTCTTCATCGAGAGACACACCGGCCAGGCGTTCCTTCACGGATTTCGCCTGAGCGAGAATTCCACCAGATTGTTCTTCATTGATCCGTGCCTTACCGGCCTGAAGACCAATGTGACCAACTGACTTGAGATATTGCTCTTCAAAAGTTGTGGTTCCACCAGCAAGAACTTTTTCGTGCTGAAGTTTTGAAATCGCGAGTGCAATCCGGTTATCACCGGGCTGGTTAGGCTCAAGTGCCGTTGCGATGTTATTAACATCTTCTTTGATCTCATCAGACAGATCGATGTATTCAGCAGCGCGCTTCATATCGAGCGGCTCTTTGAAGAAATTGATTCCTGTAACCTGTCTGCCAGCTGCGTTCGGCACAGGATTTCCCTGAGCATCGAGCGGAACCGGGTGATTCGCAAAACCTTTTCTGTGAATGGCGTTGGTCGCGTGAACGAGGCCATGAGCAAGTTCGTCGATCTGTTTTTCGAGCTGGACCACTTCTTCGTTTCTGGTCTTCAGAAGTGCGCCGAGTGTTCCACCCTTCAGGTTATCTGAGATATGAATGCTCTGGCGGGAAGCGAAGTAAACTTCGATGTCGCCCTTGTCAGCTGAGTTTGAGCCGGGCTTCACAGTGGAGCCAACTTTCAGTTCCTGGTTAAGACCCCCGGAAACGAGAGAGCCCAGTCCTTCGACACTCACGACGTACTGACCTTCATCATCTGTGTGAGTCTGAATCGGGAAGTAATCGGCGAGTGTGCGGATCGCCCGGTCCCGCTGGTCACGAAGATCGTTGGCCGTACTGTCGGTCACTTCTTCGATATTAATTTCTTTATTGAGTTTTGCAATTGTCTTCGTGAGGCCGTTGATGTCATCCACAGCGAGCGCGATCTTCTTGTTCATGTTTCCGCGGATGTCATCCAGGCTTGACTGGATCCGGTGGAAATCTCCTACAACGATCTTGGCATTTTCCTTCACGACGTTGCGGATTGTTTCATTCTCCGGCTGATTGGAGAGTTCTCTCATAGAGTTAAAGAAACGATTGAGAACTTTGTTCATCCCTTCAGAGTTAATCTCATTGAAGACTTCTTCCACATGAGAGAGCTGGAGGTTCCGTTCTTTATCAAAATTATTACTGGTGAGTGAGTTGTTGAGTTTCTTCTCAACGAGTTCATCGTGCTGGCGCTTGATACTCTGAATCTGAGTACCAGTCCCAAGAACGTAGTTACCTTCCGGGAGAGTGAAACTTGTTTCCTGTCTGACTTCCTGGCGCGAGAACCCGTCAGTATTGGCATTCGCAATGTTATGCGAAGTCGTCGCCATTGCGCGCTTGGAAGCGAACAATCCCGATTTACCAATATTAAGTAGGTCGCTCAACGCCTATCCTCTTTCCTAGCGGTTCAGCTGGCGGGTCATCCCGTCAGCACCGTAGGTCGTATAAGTCTTCTTGCCACTGAAGCCTTGTCTCATCTCGCGGATAGAGAGCATGGCCTTGTTCAGGAACATCTGGTTCTTCTTATTCTGGTCCTGAATCTTGTTAATGATATCGATCAGGAGACTGTTGAGGTTCCTGAGAGCAGGAATCCCGCTTTTTTGATCGATGTCAGCAAAGGCTTCAAGAAGTTCTCCCGCGCGTGAAATTTCCACGGCAAAAAGATTTGATTCGTTAATTTTTTTGATCAGGTGAGCGCGTTCTTTTTCAAGTTCGCCGACCCGTCCGATGATTTCTTCCTTGATTGGAAGCATTGTTTCGATTTTATCAATGTCACTGGCGAGAAGAGTGATGTACTCCTCAGCGGTCAGGTCATAAAGTTCTTTGTGAAGACGGCAGAAGCCTTCCCAAATGGTAACGGCTTGCTGGTAGTAGAGGAGTCGTGCCTGAGAAGAAGTATCCATCCTGGACCTCTTTAAGTGTTCTTAGAACTCTGAAGTTAAAATCTTATCCGCGAGACCGTCGTAATCGACTTCGTAAGTTCCTGCCTGGATCTGTGCCTTGAGGCGCGCGATCTTCTCAGTGTTATCAACTTCCGGAGCACTCATTGCTGCTTTTTTGATCCGTGAGAAATCTTTCACACCTTCAGGGATGTTCACGCGAGCATCACCAGCAGTCTTCGCTGTCAGCTCAGAAGCGCGCTCTGCTGAGTTCGTCTCTGTGCCTTCGACCTGTCTTCCGCCGCTTGATTTCTCGGCTTGAGCACTCCGGCTTCTTGGAAAGAAGGACGGGCGTGTGTCGATGCTACTCATATTTTTTCTCCTTCGTGGAAGCGGTCAATCCTTGAGTCACTTCCGTGTGCGAATTCTGCTTCAGGTAATGTTTCATATTCTGCGGCACAATCTGATCGAGGATGACTTTCTTCACTCCCAGACCTGTATCTGATTTTGCCATAAGCTGCGCTCTTTCGTAATCCAGCAAAGAATTGTAGTAGTCCATGGATGGTGAGTCCTGACCTTCTTTCGGGATCGACTTTCTCATTTCTGCGAGCATGTGAGAGGTAAAACTCGCTTCCATGCCTTCAGCAATGTCTTCGTAAGGCTTAACCGGATTGGTGCGTTGATTGGCGGGAATAGATTTTGAATCGATACCGATTTTCACTCTTACCATCCTGGTGTTCTGACCTCATCATCCTGATGAGATTCTCTTTAGAGTGTAACATTTTTTAGAGGGGGGGTGTTAGGGAAAATCCCCCCTGGGCAAATTGTACCTAGGGACTAGATTAGCTCTATATCTGCTACTAAAGAGCCGTTCTTTTTGAGGGCCTGGAAGATCGAAATCAGGTCTTCCGGAGAGGTGCCGAGGGCATTGAGGGCCTTAACTAAGTCATTGATTGTCGTGGATTGTTCCACCACCTGGATGGATCTGCTGGCCGAGCCTTCTGATCCGCCTTTCACTTCAAGCACCATGTCGCGGTGACTGACGGCCGATTTCTTGAGCACAATGTCCCCACCGGCAACCAGGGTTCCGGTTCTTTCATTGATCACAATCCGGGCGTAAGTGTCGGCCACGACCCGGTAGTTTTCTACATTAGCGAGAAGCTCAACTACTTTTCTTTCATAATACTGAGGGATGATCAGGTCTATGGTTGTGGCATCAGATGCTGTTGCGTATTTCCCACCGAGTTCCTGATTAATCGTTCTTTCCACACGAGCGGCCGTTGTGAAGTCCGGAGAATTCAGCGCCATGCGGATCGCTTTTTTATCATTGAACCCAAGCTCGAGCTCTTTTTCGATGGTTCCGCCTGAAGGGATGAGGGCGGTCGTTGCCATTTTCTTACCCTTATCGAGACCACCAATGGAAAGTGCTCCGTTTGCCACAGCGTAGACTTGTCCGTCACCACCTTTCAGTGGAGTCACGAGAAGTGTTCCGCCCGCGAGAGAGGAAGCATCTCCGATAGAAGATACCGTCACGTCGAGGGCCTGGCCCGTTCTTCCGAAGGCAGGAAGTTTCGCTGTGACGATGACTGCAGCGACGTTTTTCGATGTGACTTCTTTCTGGGGATTAAGACCAAGAGTCTGGAACATTTTTTTCAGGGATGTATTGGTGATTTCTCCACCACCGTCCCCTGTACCGTTGAGACCGATCACCAGACCGTAACCGATCAGGGGATTTTCTCTCACACCTTTGATCGTCACGAGATCTTTGATCCGGCTCTGGTTGGCCAGAGCGGGGAGTGAAAGGGCGCAAAGAATAAGGGGCAGGAGTTTGTACATTTTAGTTTTCCCTTCCTAGGATGAAGACCCTCGACTCGAGAAGACGGTCGGAGTTCACGTAATCATTTTCCATGATGTCCTTGCGCGACACAAGAGCCTGCACTTCAATGGCCCTTTTTTCCTTTTTAAAGATCACTTCCTTGCGACCTTTCAGGACTATGTAATCTTTATTCAGTTCCTCGACCACGGTACCGGAGATTTTGTCGTAGACCTTCATGTCCATGTCATGGTCTTCGCCAGGGCGGGCGGCTGGAGCTGCGGGTTCCTTACTGGCGGCTTTGTCGTCTTCTTTTTTGCCTTCTTTTTTCTTCACGGGTTTATCCGGGAAAGTGCGCTTGAGCTCTGCGGAAATCTGATTTCTGAGATTCTCAAGAACATTGATGATGACCATGTCACCTGTATGCTTGTCATTCTGGTAAGTGAACAGCGATGAAGAAGATCCCTGGTTGGCCCAGAGGCTTCCATCACCTTCATTGTCCTTGAAATCATCTGCCTGGTATCTTTGCGGGCGATAATCACGCTTAACAGGTGGACGAACAGATCCTGATGGGCCGCCGTCACTCAAAGAAAAAGTCGTGGGATTCTTAATCGGACGTTTGTCTTTTTCCGGCTGGAATCTGTCGCGCCAATAGGGAGCATTAGGATCAGGTCGTTTCTGACGAGGTCCTTCACCGCGGGCCATTTTTTCTTCACGGTCCATCTGTTTATGAACTGAGTTCACGTAGTTTGCGCACGAAGTGAAGAGAAGAAGGATAAAAAGAATAACGTGGTTCATAGTTCTACAAGCACTTTGTTATTATCGATGACTCTGCCCTGGTACTTTTTATTTTTTTGCTGGTGATAGACTTCAACCGTGTCACCGAAAGCACCGTTTCCACGGCTGATCCCGGATGTCTTGATACGAACCATTTCATTCTCAAGGATCACTTCAGTCTTAAGTCCAGCTTTCACAATGTTGATGGCGTTAAGATCAGAAATCCGGAGAAGCTCTCCCGACTTGAGGGGCTTGTTGGTTTTGTAGTATTTGAGGTTCTGAACATCCGAAATAAAATCCGCGTGCGGAACTGCCTCAGTAAACTCTTCTTTGATGTCATAGACCGTGATGTCGGCAAAGGAATTCAGCGGACGAGTGAGGCGGAAAGCGCGAACCATTTTTCCGAAGTCCGCGACAGAAATAAAATCGCGGCGTGTTCCATCGAATCCATTGATTGTGACGTTGATCGGTTGCTTTGATCCCCAGAGACAGGCCGAGCAATAAACCATCAGCTGATCTCCCGGAGCAAGAGCGAGAAAATTGGAAGAGTTCACAGTGTAGGTTGTTTTCACCTGAACGCCGGCAGGAATCGGAAGCTGGTCACGGATAAATGATTTGAGATTCTGAATCTGAACAGAGTGCTGATCAATCTGAACGGTGTGACCTTTGGCATTCATCATCTCTGTCAGTTGCGAGGAAGAGATTCTTCCTTCAACTCCAGTGAGCGTGCGGTGAAGATCGCGGACCGCTTCTTCAGAGCAATTGGCGGTATTGATCGGACTTTGCCCCGTAATATCATCACCAAGGATGACAAGACGGTGAGGCATGTTGATGTCACACGCAAAGGCAGTAGAAACAAAACAGAGCAAAAGAAAAAATAGTTTCATTTCCTACCTGATGTTATTTACAGTCTGGAGCATCTGATCGGCGACGCCCATAACCTTAGAGTTCATTTCATAGGCACGCTGGGCCTTAATCAAATCTGTCATTTCATTCATCACGTTCACGTTGGAAGATTCAATCGCTCCCTGCATGACGATTCCCGATCCGTTTTCACCCGGAGCATTCTGGATCGCCTGCCCAGAACCTACTGTGGCAGCGAGAATATTTCCGCCTTCCGAGCGAAGACCAACCGGGTTGACGAATGTAAATACCGGAATTTGTCCGAGTGCCATCGGCTCTACTGATTCACGGGTATAAGCTTCAACCTGGCCGTTTTCAGAAACACCAAGGCGAAGAATATTCGGAGGAACGACAATTCCCGGGAAGACGCGGTGACCTGCACGAGTCACGAGATTTCCCTGGGCATCGACGTTGAAACTTCCGTCACGTGTATATTTCAGGTCGCCATTTGGGCCGATGATGCCGAAGAAGCCTTCACCGTTTACCATCATGTCGTAAGGGTTATTAGTCATTTGCGGAGAACCCTGCGAATGAATTTTTCTGGTCGCAGAAACTTTCGCTCCGGAACCAACCTGATGACCGACGTTGTATTCGGTGTTGCCGGAAGATTTTCCGCCAGCTTCCTGGACAGTTTCATAAAGAAGATCATCAAATTCTGTACGTGCTTTCTTGAATCCCGTCGTATTCACGTTCGCGATGTTATTCGAGATTGTGTTTACGTTTGATTCCTGAGCGGCCATGCCGGTAGCGGATGTGTGAAGGGCCCTCATCATAAGTACTCCTTAGAATTTCCCAATATCATTGGCAGCTTTGCCAGTGATACTGTCGTATGCGTTTATTGCTTTCTGTATGGATTCAAAATGGCGGTGAGCTTTGATGAGCTCAGACATTTCTTCGATCGCGTTTACGTTTGATCCCTCAAGAAATCCCTGATGAACCAAAGTCCTGATGTCATTTCTCTTGATGTTGGCTTCATCCGGAGTGATGTAGAGGGAATTTCCTTCTTTCCGGAGGGCGTGCTTATCGACAAATTCCACGACAGAGAGTTTTGAAATGGGACCATCCTTGGTCATCACATCGCCTTCCCTGGTAATCGTGACTTTGGCATCAGTCGGAATTCTTACGACTCTTTCTTCTGGTTTTGGATAATTCGGGAGAGAGGCCGGATCGCGCGTTCCTTCCGGAGCACCAGCAACTGCGCTTAAAACTTTAAAGCCCTGGTCTGTCACCAGTTCACCTTCGCGATTGATGGAAAAATTCCCCTTTCTTGTGAAGCGAACTCCAGTCGGAGTGAGAACTTCCATGAAGCCCTCACCCTGGAGACCTAAATCAAGAGGATTCGAAGTTGGCTGAAGCTGGCCCTGTTCAAAAATCGTATAACTTCCATCAACAGCGACCATGGAATTTTCCGCGCCCTGTGTGTGATAGAAATCTTCCGGAGCAAATTCCTTCCGGGGAATATCAATATCCTCTACACCTTTCGTAAGTGCAGTGAGGTGCTCTTTAAATACCAGCTGGTCTTTTTTGAAACCCACAGTGTTGGCGTTTGCCACGTTGTTGGCAATCGTTTCAACTTTTTGCTGTTGGGCCACCTGGCCGGAAAGCGAAACCCAGATATTACTCAATTGATGATCTCCTTCATCCTGATGGAGGGGGCGACAGAATCACCCGTAGGCAAATTTTAGCAACGCAGGTGACAGAAACCTAGCATGGGCAATTTCCACCACCTGACCTAAGGCCCTGATAACTTGTCGAAAAGGCCCTCGTGTGCAATGATCGGCATGACAAATCAGTGTCAAATGAACGACGGGACGACATATGAGTGGGAAAAATGATTCACCTGACTTCGAAAGCTCGCTGAAAGAGCTCGAAAAAATTGTCCGAGAGCTTGAGTCGGGTGACGTGAATCTGGACGATAGTTTGAAAAAATTTGAAAAGGGCATCGCTCTTTATAGAGAGTGTCGCCAGACACTGCAGACCGCCGAGAAAAAAATTAAAATCCTGAGCGATAGCCTCAAAGAAATGGATTACAAAGAGTAACCTTTCATAAATCCGGAATTCCCTTAGAATAGACTTAAATTTTCAAACGAAGGATCGTCCTTGAAACGTCTGATAAAGACACTTGCCGCTCTCGCGGTTCTTTTTCTATTGGGTGTGGGCACCGTCATCGGGATTTTCTTCTACATCTCCATGGATCTTCCGCAGATCAATTCCCTGAAAGATTATAATCCTCCGATGAACTCGCGCATTCTCTCCCGTGATGGGGAAGTGCTGCTCGATATCGGTGTCGAAACTCGCGATGTCGTTCCTTTTGATAAAATCCCAAAGAAAGTCGTGGATGCCTTCCTCGCGGCTGAGGACGATAATTTTTATCACCATCAGGGAATTGATTATCTCGGGATCGTTCGCGCCTTTGCAGTGAATATGAAAGAAGGTCGGCTTGTTCAGGGTGGTTCAACGATTACTCAGCAGGTTGCGAAATCATTTCTTCTTTCAAAAGAAAGAACGATCTCAAGAAAAGTAAAAGATCTTCTCCTCGCTCGGAAAATAGAGGAAAAATTCACGAAAGAGGAAATCCTCTTTCTCTATCTGAACCAGGTTTATTTGGGTGGCGGCTATTACGGTGTGAAAGCTGCGTTCAAAGGCTACTTTGATAAAGACCTCACCGAAGCAACTCCGGCGGAGTGTGCACTTGTGGCAGGTCTTCTCGTGGCTCCCGGCAAATATTCTCCCTACGTAAATCCTCATCAGGCTAAAATCCGTCAGCGCTACGTTCTGAAGCGTCTTTATGAGACAGGAAAAATCCCGAAAGAAGAATACGAGAAATCCATCACGGAAGATATCAAGATGCGGATTCGCCGCACGAATGAATTGAAAGGTGGACACTTCACAGACTGGGTTCGCCAGGAAGTCAGTAAGACTGTGGGCTCTGATGAGTTCCTTAACAATGGTTTCACTGTTCAGACGACTCTGGATTGGTCACTCCAGTCTAAAGCCGAAAAAGCTGTGAAAGAAAAAGTGAAAGAACTTGATAAGAGACAGGGCTACCAGGGTGCAGTGAAACACTTTGAAGCTGAAGAAGAAATTTCTCAGTTCATCGTTGAACAGAGAAAAAAAATCCTGAAAGAGCAGTCATCATTCTTTATGTTCAGTCCTGAAGGGAAGAACATTTTTGAGTTCCACGAAGACGACGATGCTCTTCAGAAGAATATTTCTTACTATGAGGCTGAACGCGAAAAACTCAATGAACGCTTCCGCGGATTAGTCGACATCGGAAATCTTCCAAAAGACCCGTTCCTGGAATTTCTCCAGATTGGTAAAACCTATCCGGCGATTGTCCTGAACGTGGATGATAACAAACGCACTGTTCTCGTCAGTATCGGCGGAACAAGAGCGATCATTCCGGAAACTGGTTTCGACTGGGCCCACGAAAGAAAATTCAGCGAGAACCCTCTCTATTTTAATCCGGTGAAAACGCCTTCGAAAATACTTAAGCGCGGAGACCAGATTCTCGTTCAGATCGACGATAAGAGTGTTTCTCTTGATCAGATGATCGCCGCTGATTTTTTCAAGAAGTACAAAGACGCTACTTTGAAGTCACTTCTTAAGAAGCAGGTTTTCTTCAAAGGAAAACTCGACCAGGAACCTGAAGTGGAAGGGGCCCTCATTGCCCTTAACGCCAACAACGGTGAAATTATCACGCTCGTAGGAGGAGTGGATTTCCAGAAGTCCCAGTTTAATCGCGTGATCCAGTCTTCGCGCCAACCGGGTTCATCGTTCAAGCCTTTCATCTATGCTGCTGCTCTTGAGAACGGTTACAAGCCCAATACAACTCTGATGGATTCACCACAGGCCCTCGGAGGCGTCGATAATTCACTCAGCTGGAAGCCAAGAAACTACGACGGTGAGTTCATGGGTCCCATGACTTTCCGTCACGCTCTCGAAGTCAGCCGAAACATCCCGACAGTAAGGCTTGTTCAGGATCTTGGTGTGACTAAGATTCATAATTTTGTGGAAAGGTTTCATATTTACGCCGACATCCCGAAAGATATGAGTTTATCCCTCGGATCATTCGGCATCAGTCTGGCCGAACTCACGAAGGGCTATGCCATTTTCCCGAATGGTGGTCGTGCCATCCGCCTCGTTCACATTACGTCGATCAAAGACCGGAACGGGAAATCCTATCCACCACCAGCCGCAGACCAGGCCTGGAAAGCAGAGACTCCAAAACCTGAAGTCGCCGATGGTGCAACTCCGGAAGCAGCTCCATCCGGAAATCCATTCCTTTCTAATCTTGGTGGATCCCAGGTTTATGATCCGAAACTCGCTTACATCATGACGAATCTTCTTCGCGGAGTAACGATTTACGGAACTGCTGCTGCTGCGGCCGTTCGTCTCGGAACAAATATTGGTGGAAAAACCGGAACGACCAATAATTACGTAGATGCTCTTTTTGTTGGTTTTACCAATAACATCGTCGCCGGTGCGTGGGCAGGTTTCGATGATAACCGTCCTCTGGGATACGGTGAAACCGGCGGAAAAAGTGCGCTTCCGATCTGGATCGAATACATGGAAAATGCCATTCCCAAATATGGTGCCCCCGAGTTTCGTGTTCCTGAAGGCATTACTCAGGTAATGATTAATAAAGAAACGGGTAAGGTTCTTCCGCCAGGTTCTGCTGCAGGCTTTATGGAAGCCTTCGTAGAGGGCTCAAATCCTGAATCCGGACCGGATTCATTTGACCAGAATGGTAACTCATCAGAAGCGACCGCCACCGAGGACGACGACTACTTTAAGAATCAATAAGAATTTTTGCAAAATGCCGATAGGACTTCTGTGGAGGTCCTATGGCCCTAGATCGCAAAACTTTTTATTACTTTCTCGTGGGTGTTTTTCTCCTCCACGCTTCGCTTATGGTGGTTCAACTCCGCGATCACCTGAAAAATGTAACTTTCACTCCTTCGAAGCCCATTAAAGTAAAACTTATCCAGGAAGCCCTGAAAGAAATGACGACGACGCAGAAACGTCAAATCGTTCAATCCGAAGATTCTGAATCTCATGAAAAAGTTGAGAAAGCTTTTCTCAGCGATAAAGACAGAAGCTTCGAGCGCGAAACCATGGCCAAGCAGATCGATAGTTTCCAGAAAGCGGCTAAGGGTAATGCCTCTGTCACTCAGCCCGAGATGTCGAAAACTTCCAAAACTCAGAAGAAAGCCATCAAAGATCTTAAGCTCTCCGACTTCGGCATGCTGGCCGGAGATCCGCTTCCCGTGGAAAAAAGTCGTGCTCCCGCTTCAGAAAGTATCAAGGGAATTGAAAACGGCGATATCGCAAGCCAGGGACTTTCGGCGACAAACGATTACGTTGAAGAGGTTAAGCTGGGAGATTTCACCCATCTCAATACCGTTGAATACAAGCATTATGGATTCTTTCACCGGATCCGTCAGAAACTCGAGCAGTTCTGGGGCAAGACTCTTCATGAGAAAGCGGCAAATATCTTCCGTTCCGGCCGCCGACTTCCAGCAAGTGACAATCTCATCACTTCACTTCAGGTGACGCTGAATACGAAAGGCGAAATCGTAGGTGTTAAAATCATGGGCTCTTCCGGAGTTCGTGAGCTAGATGATGCCGCTATTGAGTCTTTTAATGAAGCAGGTCCCTTTCCGAACCCACCCAAAGATCTTCTGGTGAATGGCCAAGCCACGATTGAATGGGGCTTTGTCGTAAAAAGCTAAACTAATCCAGCTGGCGTACATTCGTACGCCTGAGATTAGTTATTTCTTCCATGAATTTTTTGATTAGTGGGTATTACGAAGAAGTGTCTTGAGGCGATCAATCCCTTCCATCACAACATAGTCAGACCAGATCGAATCTAATTCTCTGATCGCTTCAATCACCTGAAGTGCGGCCTGATCGCGGGAAATTTTCTGAGTTTCCGCAAACTGCGAAATGCTTTTGTTCAGGACTTCAATCACCGGTGAATTACAAACCTGATTAAGGCGTTCTTCGAAGGATTGATTAAGTTTCTTTTCTTTGCTTTTGATGATGGCCGTATTCAGAAGCTGGATGGATTCCATTAAAACTTTTCCTTAACTACTAGCAAATATCTGGGTTGGGAGAGGCAGTATCGTCAAACAACGAAACTTCGTAAAGACGGATTTGATGATGAAGAAAAAATTTTAGAATGGAGTTCGAGGAGCGCTTAGAATGAATCTGATCTAAATAAAAATTTTAATTCTGAGAGTGAAACCGCCACAAATTTTCATTGTGGCGGTGATTATGTTTAGTGAGAGGTGTTGCAAAATTCCTGATACTGCTGTGCCGTTAAAAGATTATTAAGTTCAGCGGTATTTTTAACCTTGACTTTGATGAGCCACGATCCGTACGCATCTGAATTAATTTTTTCTGGTGATCCTTCAAGATCACTGTTCTTTGCGATTACTTCACCAGTTACAG
Organism: Bacteriovoracaceae bacterium; assembly: GCA_947451425.1. Lineage (GTDB taxonomy): Bacteria > Bdellovibrionota > Bacteriovoracia > Bacteriovoracales > Bacteriovoracaceae > Peredibacter. Next base: position 30,644 of record CANGAC010000010.1, read on the forward strand.
GTGCATAAAGATCAGAAACAGATTTGATCGATTCAACGACGCCAAAAGTGTTTCCTGATTTAAGCTCAGAACCTACATCGGGTACCTCAAGAAAAACGATGTCACCAAGTGCTGATTGCGCGAAATCGGTGATTCCGACAGTGACTGTGTCACCTTCAACCAGCGCCCATTCGTGCTCTTTGGTGTATTTCAGATTGGCTGGGATATTTGTGCTCATTTATGTCCTCCGGTTACGAATGGTTTCTTCGTGAGTTGTGCGGGATAGGCCTTTTGGCGGATATCAACATTAAATACTTCATCTTTCGGGGCTTTTTCAATTTCAATACGGGCAAAGGCGATACCTTTTCCGGTGATCACCGACATTGTTCCGCTGGTCACAGTTCCAATCACAGTACCCTGACCGTCGAGGACCGGGTAATTCTCGCGCGGAATACCTTTATCGAGAGTGAGCTTCACTGTTTTATACTTGGCCTTCTTGGATTCGAGCGCCGACTTGCCAATAAAATTTGTTTTCGTCAGTTTTACTGTCCATCCGAGACCTGCGTCAAACGGATTAATCTCATCATTGAGCTCGTGACCATAAAGCGGATAACAAACTTCAAGTCTCAGAACATCGCGTGCGGCAAGTCCGCATGGGGTGACTTTTTTCTCCATAAACATTTGCCACATTTCTTTAATGGCGATGTGAGATCCAAAAATTTCAAATCCATCTTCACCGGTGTACCCCGTACGAGCAATGATGACCGGGTGATTACCAAAGCTTGTTTCATAGACTGAATAGTACTCAATATCGGGCAGGTCTTTCAGAAGTGGCTTCAGGGTAGAAAAAGCCTCCGGGCCTTGTAGGGCAAGAAGTGAAAAGGCACCCGATTTGTCAGTGAAGACACAATCAAAACCTTTATGATGAGAGTTCATCCACTCAAAGTCTTTATCAATGTTGGAAGCATTCACACAAACAAGAACGCGTCCTGGATGGAGTTTATAAACGATCAGATCATCCACCACAGTGCCATTTTCACGGCAGAGAGGAGAGTAAATAGCTTTGCCCTGGGGGGCACTGAGAATGTCATTTGTTACCAGATAGTCCGCAAATTTTTCAGCATCAACGCCTTCAATGAAAAACTCACCCATGTGACTGACATCGAACACACCGACTTTTTGCCTGACGGCGAGAACTTCATCTTTTACAGACGTATATTGAACCGGCATATCCCACCCGCCAAACGGAACCATTTTAGCTCCCAGTTTCACGTGTTCATTATGCAGGCTCGTTTTTAAAAGCTCAGTCATATTATCCTTTTATCTGCTTTTCAGCGGCAGTGATGAGATTTTCTATTAACGAAAGTACAGTCATGGGGCCCACTCCACCTGGAACAGGACTGACTGCACTGACAACTTCAGAAACATCTTGAGTGTGAACATCGCCCACGAGTTTTCCATTCTGGCTGTTCATTCCGACATCAATCACGACAGTCTTTTTCGCTGAATCAAAGAAGGTCTTATCCAGAAAATGCGCCTTGCCGATGGCGGCAACAACAATATCGGCATTTCTGGTGAAGTGTTTCAGGTCTTTGGTTTTGGAATGAGTAAGAGTAACTGTCGCATTGAGATTTGTGAGAAGAAGAGAAAGAGGTTTCCCCACAATCAGGCTTCTGCCGACAATGACAATATTTTTGCCTTCTACCGGATAACCATAATACTTCAGAAGATTCACCACTCCCTTGGGTGTACAAGGAAGGAGAAGCTTCATATCGGTAGAGCCTTCGAAAAGCTTTCTGGTGTTTTCGCCATGAAATCCGTCGATATCTTTTGAGGGAATCACTAACTGCGGGAGATCCAGCACGGCGAGGTGATCAGTCACCGGAAGCTGGATGATGATCCCGTGTGTGCCTGGGTCATTGTTGAGCCCCTGCACGACTTTCAGAAAATCATCCGGAGAAATTCCCGGAAGAAGCTGGTGAAGAGTGAACTTCGCCCCGATTTCTTCGCAGAGTTTTTTCTTATTCCTGATGTAGCTGAGTGAGGCTGGATTATCGCCGACGAGAACTACGCTCATGGCAGGATGACAGCCACGGGCCTTAAGAGATTCGCATCTCTTTTTCAGTTCCAGTTTTACTTCTTCAACACAGGGTTTTGCGGAGAGGATTCTTGCAGTCATAATTATGCAGTTAATATAAATTCCCCACGCCAAAAAGTCCTTTCTTATTTCATTCCTGTTTAGTATCTCTGAAGAATGAAAACCCTTTTTTACGTCGGTCTTGGCATGCAGCTCTTCGGACTGACTGCTGTGGGCCTTTGCTTTTTTTCCGGAATCAAAAATGGGGATTACGGACAGTTAGAGCTGATTCAGCTTGTTCTCGGTTCATTCGTGTTTTACGTCGGAAATTATCTCAAGGGCCGGGCGAGTAGCTAGACGTGGCCAGAATTCTTTAGGTACAATCTTCCTAACATCACCCAGGAATTTTTTTTGATTGTCCTTGCCATCGATCCAGGTTCTGTCACTGCGGGTTACGCTCTTTTAAAAAAAGAGGGTCGCAAAATCACCTATATTGCTTCCGGTATTTTAAAGTTCGATGCGAACGTTGAGTTTCTGCACAGGGTAAAAGATATCTTCGGGCAGACTCAGAAACTTCTCTCCGCTTTTACGCCGGATGAAATTGCGCTCGAATCTCTCATCTTCGTGAAAAGTCCGACCGCGCTCATGAAACTCGCTCAGTCGCGGGGTACCATGCTCGCGGCTTTGTCCCAGGATTATCACGAGAAGATTTTCGAATATTCACCCAACCTCGTGAAATCGACTGTCACTGGTCATGGCCATACAGATAAAGAAGGGATCCAGAAATTTTTAAAGCAATATCTTGGTCTCTCGGATTTTAAAACCCATGATGAAAGTGATGCCTGTGCCATCGCCCTTTGCCATCTACTCTCGCGAGACATGCGCATCCCGGTTGAGAAAAAGAAAAAACCGTCGAAGAAGGCTGGTAATGGTCTCGCCGCTGCCCTCGCTCACAGAATTAAGGAACCAGCTCTATGATCGGATACATTTCAGGAACGGTAATTTATTCGGACTCTCAAAAGTCCATCATCCTCACCGCCCAGGGGATTGGTTACGAAATTCATACCGCAACTCCTCTGGTTCCCAACAAAGACACATCCCTTTTTATTTCTCACATCATCAGAGAAGATGCGCAGAACCTTTTTGGCTTTGAAACAGCTGACGATAAAAAGTTTTTTGAAATGCTCCTGAGCGTGAATGGGATCGGCCCTAAGTCGGCGTTTGCTCTGGTCTCTCATCTCGGGATGTCTCAGATCATTACGGCGATCATCCTGGAAAATGTCGACGTCTTAAAATCAGCTCCAGGTGTCGGCAAAAAAAGTGCAGAACAAATCATTCTCTCTCTGAAAGATAAAGTCTCGAAACTTGAAGTTGGTCTTGTCACAAAAGACAGACCGGTCGTTGCTGGTGCCAAAGGCAAAGAAGACAATCAGCTTGATGCTTTCCTGGTGAAAGAAACTCTTGCTGCCTGCCAGGGCCTTGGTTTCCGCGACCAGGATGTGCTTCCGATGATCCAGAAACACATGGCCAATGTCTCTAAGCCTGAAGAGCTCCTGAAACTCATTCTGAAAGAGCTGAGGTAATTTATGGAAAGACTCGTCGATGGAGATGTCACTCACTCCGACCGTGAACAGGAAGCCCAACTTCGCCCTCAGAATTTCTCAGAATTCATCGGTCAGAACAAAGTCGTCGATAATATCGACCTGATGGTGAAATCCGCGATTGTCCGCAAAGCGGCAATGGATCACGCTCTTCTTTCCGGTCCTCCGGGACTCGGAAAAACATCGCTTGCGATGCTCATCGCAAAAGCTCTCGGGTCTGAGCTCCACGTGGTTTCCGGTCCTGCCATTGAGAAAAAAGGCGATATTGCTGCCGTTCTCACGAATCTCAAGCCACGCGACGTTCTCTTTATTGATGAGATCCATCGCATGCACATATCTGTCGAAGAAATTCTTTACTCTGCGATGGAAGATTTCCGTCTCGACATCCTGATCGGTCAGGGTGCTTCGGCCCGCACGATGCAAATTGAACTTATGCCTTTCACTCTCATTGGAGCGACCACCCGTTCTGGCCTTCTCTCCAATCCTCTTCGTGACCGCTTCACCGCTCACTTAAACTTTGATTACTATGAGCCGGAAAAAATCGCCGAGATCATTCTGAATAACTCAAAGAA
>CANGAC010000011.1 GCA_947451425.1 Bacteriovoracaceae bacterium
GGATCGGGCGAAGCCACACTCTTCCAGCACAATCAGAAATCGACTTCCCTCGAAGGTGTAAAAGTAGAAGTGGAGAAAATCGGTGAAGCAATGAACTTCAAGGTCTCGGGATCTGAGGAGCATGAGTTTAAGCTTGAGAAAGCTCCGGACGTCATCATGAAAGCAAAGACAATGACAGTGGAAGACATGGATCTTTCCTATCAGGACTCTTTGAGCTTTTCTGTTCTTGAAGGTGAGTTCATCGGTGCCGATGACGAGTTGAAACTCAAAAACTTTGCGCTTAATTGTAATAAGGATCTCACGCAAACAGCAGCAGATAACCAGCTTATCTTCGGATGTCTTCAGAAGATGACGGTGAAGTCTCAAAGTTTCTCTCAGTCATCTCTTGAGGAAGGAATTGTGAGTGCCTTCACGAAAGCACTCGGGACAGTTGCCGGCGCTCGCGGTGATCTCGGAATCAAATCTCTCGATTTCAAAGTGAATAATGGAAAGTTTGATCTTTCTGCTGAGGTTAAGGCTCAACTTTCCGGCAAGGCGAAGGCTTACGGAAATATGACTTACGATCCTGCGACTTCTACCATGACTGTGAAAATTTCTGAAGTTAAGTTCGGGATCCTCACTGTCACTGGCATGGTCTTTGACGAGCTCAAGAAAAAAGAGAATGACAAGATGAAGGTTAAGCAGCCAAACATCTATTATAAGTTGAAATAGTTTTTCTGAATAGAGTGTCGATAAGTCACAGACCTTAGGAGAGCTCGATGGGTGTTCCTGTTTATCAGAATGGAGACCTTTTCTTAGATGCTAAGATGGTGCTGAGTCCGCTCGTGAAGGGCGGTTATCTTTCCGGAGTTGAAGGTGATCGACTCCTGAAAGTCTGGTCCCGCTCCAAAGAACATCCTCTCAATCTGGCCATCACACTTACTCTCATAAATAAGCTCGGAAAAAAACTCACGCAGGATGAGATCCTCACGGTTCTTTCGGATGCGTGGAAGCTCACCTATCAAAGAGTGGATCTTCTGAAAGTCAGTCTTGAGACAGTGGGAAATATTATTCCCTACCCGTACGCTGACCGACTGGGAATTGTCCCGGTGGAGATGACTGCTGAAAAAGTTGTTTTCCTTTCAGCGGAACCACTGGCACTTTCGTGGATTGATGAAGTCCGCGCGCAGGTGAAAAGAGACATCGAAATCAGGCTCAGTTCCCCGAGACAGATCAAACATCTCCTGAATGAGATTTACGTCGTCCAGAAAGCCTTCAAGGGACTTGCCCGTGATCAGGGCCAGAAGGGTTCTGATAAACTCCGGCTTCTGCGCGAAGGGAAGCTCGACGAACTTGATGCCCTGATTGAAAAATCCAAAGGGAGAAGCCTTCAGGCGCAGGACGGATACGTCGCGAAGATCGTCGACTGGCTTATCAATTTCGCCCTCCTTGAGCGGGCGAGCGATATTCATATGGAACCCAAAAAAGGCCTGGGTTATGTCCGGTTCCGTGTTGATGGTGATCTGAGAACTGTCTACCGCCTCGATCACGATGCGCTCATGATGGTGATTGCGCGCTTCAAGATTTTGGGAGAGATGAAGCTCGACGAGAAGCGCCGTCCGCAGGATGGTGGGATCAAGCACGAGATGAAAAATGGACGGCAGGTTGAGATGCGCCTCTCAACTCTTCCCTGTAACTTCGGTGAAAAACTTGTCGTGAGGATTTTCGACAAGACGGTCGCGGGTCAGGATCTTTCTTTCATCGGATTTTCTGATGAGGATCTCAGGCTATGGCTGGATCTCATCACTCAACCACAGGGACTGGTCCTCGTGACTGGGCCCACGGGTTCGGGAAAAACGACAACTCTTTATACGACACTCAATAAAATTGCGACACCGGATGTGAATGTCTGTACCGCCGAAGACCCGATTGAGATGGAAGTTGATTCTTTCAACCAGGTTCAGGTTAATCCGCAGATCAGCCTTGGTTTTGCAGACTGTATCCGGGCCTTTCTCCGGCAGGATCCGGACATCATCATGGTGGGTGAGATCAGAGACCACGACACCGGAGAAATGGCGATTCAGAGTTCTCTCACAGGGCACCTGGTGTTCAGTACATTGCATACGAACGGAGCTCTCGCGACGATTCAGCGCCTGATTGATCTTGGGCTGCCAACGTTTCTTTTGAACTCTTCTCTGACAGGAATTCTCGCGCAACGTCTGGTGAAAAAACTTTGCCCTCACTGCAAGAAAGAAGTCCCGGTCGATGCAAGTAAGTGGTCGACGATCCTCGATGGTGAGGAACTTCCCATGCCCGCTACCGTTTTTGAGGCGGTCGGTTGTGAGGAATGCAAGCACTCGGGCTACCTGGGCCGCCTCTGCGTTTATGAACTGGTGAAGATCACGGATCAGATTAAAAAGTTTATTCATAAGGATATCGAGGTCTCCGAACTTCGTGAAAAGACCCGGGGTCTATATGTTTCCATCAGGGTCAACGGTGCGCGAAAAGTGGCGAGCGGAGATACTTCGATGGATGAAGTCCTGAAGGTAATCTACTGACCTAAGTCATTGAGATCTGCTATTGACGGATGAGGGCAGGCGCGAGATTTTTCCTGCATGAAATTCCTTATCCTTTTTCTGATCGTTTTCCCTGTTTCTTCTTTTGCTGGTGGCATGAAGATTTTCTCGATGAATCTTCACTGCGGTCTGGATGACTGGAAATCCCGCATGGACATTGTGGTCGCGGAGATCCTGAAATCCAATCCTGACGTGATTGGCCTTCAGGAAGTCTGCTACAACCGTGACATGAACATGGCGACCTATATCCGCTCAGAGCTCGTTAAAGGCGGTTATCCGGTCGAATCTCTCGAGACCTTTGATACGCATACCTCTTTCGTGAAATACCAGGAACAGCTCCTTATCATCAGCCGCCATAAGTCTGTCGAAAAAGACGCCGGAGCGCTGCCAAGTCCGTCAGTTTTGAAGAACGGCTACCTCGCCATCCGAATCGGGGAGCAGTGGTTTCTCACCACGCATCTTCATTTCGCCATCGCAATGATCAGAAAATCTCAATACGAGTTTATCCATAAAAAATTTGGTGGAAAAAAAGCCATCATGTTTGGAGATCTGAACAGTAATCCGGACGACCGTGAAACTGATGTCCTGAGACATACTGCCTGGATGTCATTTTTTGATGGCGCGACTTATCCCTCGGATGCACCGGAAAAAACTTTCGACGGATTCTGGATGACAGAATCTTTTTACGCTCAGGTGATGGCGACAACGATTGAGCGTATCTTCCTGAATGCCCGCGTACATCCCAGTGATCATCTTGGGATTGAGCTCACCTTACTTTCCCGCTAAATTTTCTTCGGCCCAATCAAGAACTCTTTTCAAGCGCGGAACCAGCTTGTCCCGTGCTTCATCTGCAGAGACCCAGCGAAATTCATGATGCTCAAGGATCCCTGTCAGAGGATTCGGCAGAAGCTGAACTTTCTCTGTCTCATTCACTTCACCAAGATAGTAGCGGGCCACTTTCCCATTCCCATAGGGTTCCGTTTCAATAAATAGTTCTTCCGCTGAAATCAATATTTTTTTAATGCCGGTTTCTTCAGAGAATTCTCTTCGCGCGGCTACGAGTGGGTCTTCATCCACTTCCTTCATGCCTTTAGGGAAATCCCAATTCCTGAAGCAGCGGAGAACGAGATACTCCCGTCCTTTACCCTTGCCTCTGTAAGGGACAACACCGCATGAAAGTTTCATGACAAAAGGCGTGTCCTCGCCGAGAGGTATTCTTTTTCGAGACGAGCGATAAGTTGAGTAACAGGGAGGACGTCGGAAATATTCGAGACACCGTGACCGGCCGACCAGATGTTCTTCCAGGCCTTGGCCTCTTCTTTCATATCACCAAGGGTGCCCTTGTGATTCCCTTCGCCGGTAATTCCAGCGCGCTTTAAACTTTCACTAAGAAAATTTGCCGGAATTCCCGAAACCTCAGCGGTGTAGGTGATGTCTGTTGCCTCGGCGTTCAGGATCATCTGCTTATATTCTGCGGAAGCCATGCTTTCTTCCGTCGTGATGAATCTGGTTCCCATGTAAGCGTAGTCTGCGCCCATGGCCTGTGCTGCGAGAATGTCGTCACCACGACTGATGGAACCTGCGAGAATGATCGTGCCGGAAAAGATTTTTTTGATCTGTCCCACCAGCGCAAACGGATTTATCACGCCCGCGTGACCACCGGCGCCTCCGGAAACTAAAATGAGTCCATCGACTCCGGCTTCAGCGGCTTTCTTCGCATGCTTCAGCGTTGTCACATCATGAAAAACGATTCCGCCATAAGCATGAACTCTCTCCACGAGATCAGAAATGGCTCCCAATGAAGTGATGATAAGCGGGACTTTTTGCTCGATGCAGATCTTCAGATCTTCTTCGAGTCTAGGATTTGATTTGTGTGCGATAAGGTTGACACCGAAGGGGGCATCTTTGTCCGTGAGTGACTTTTTGATATTTACTAACCATTCCCGAAAGCCTTCTGACGTTCGCTGGTTGAGCGCGGGGAATGTTCCCACAATTCCGTTTTTACAGCATTCAATGACCAGCTTCTCGCCAGAAACAAGGAACATGGGAGCAGCAATGATGGGAAGACGAAGATTTTTGAAGTGAGGAGAAGGTGTCATCTCCTGACGTTAAAACAAAAGAAGAGGCCCGGTCAAGCCGGGCCTCTCATGTCGAAAAGATTAAACGTGACGATTGTAAGTGACGCTTTTGCGACTGATAACCGCACGGTAGATGGCGAGAAGAATGACTGCACCAAGAACAGAAGCGACGAAGCCCGCTGGTTCTGTTGGTTGGTAATAACCCATCTGAGAACCGATGAAGTTTGCCACGAATGCACCGGCAACCCCTAACAGCATTGTCACAATCATTCCTCCTGGATCTTTCCCAGGCATGAGAAATTTCGCGATAGCACCAATGATAAGACCGACTACTAATGTCCAGATCATAAAAAAGCTCCTTTTAAATTTGTCAGAAGCATAAAGACTTCCCGGCAAATGAAAATGCAAAACACGAACCAATTTTTATTGCGGCATTCACCCTGGAAAATAACGGAAAAGGGTCAAAAAGGGAGGGTCTTGCCAGAAAAACTGGCCAGCCTTCTCACAGGGCAAAATATCTTAACTGTGCGTAATAAGTGAAAGAATCAATCAAGTAATGGGTGCGCATGATTTTTGAATTTATGATGGGAACAAGTCATTACTCAGGAAAAAAGAATGAAAGTTTTTGATGGTCGTTTTCAAGAATACCTCTGGAGTTATGGCGACAGAGGTCTCAAAAATCCTGCATTTTGTTTTTTTCAATGTTCGATCGACAGTATTCAGTAATTGACGATCATCAAGTCATAAAAGAAAAAGGCTCCGGGGGGGGCCTTTTCTTTTTTAGTTAACCTCAATCACTTCAGCAGGCTCTTCCGGTTCAGCGGCTTCGGGGGAACTATCTTCAGGAGCGGGACTACCAGGTGCAGCTTCTTCAGGGGCCTCAGAAGCCACTGAGCGCTCAAACTTTTCCATCTGGCTTTCCGGATCTTCGGAAGGCACTTCTCGCAGGCTCGGATCATTTTCGTCGTAATCGGCTTCGGTCAATGAGTCGACTTCCGGATATTTCTGATTATCCAGAGAATCTCCGGGAGCCACTATGGTTTCACGGATCGTTTTGTACTCGGTCTTGGTAAGGACTTTGACTTCAGAATTCCGGGACTCAGGATGGTAAAAATTGTGAGAGAAAGCGTAGATACCTACACCGGTGGCGGCTCCGAGAAGAAAGGTCAGTGCGAGACGTTTTTTCACAGTGAATTTATCGGATTCTTAAGGGGAAAGCTTGAGCGAAGCTCAGTTTATCAAGCCTTTAGCCCACCAAGGAGTGACCCCAGAAAGGCGAAAGTCTCAGGAGATTCCACTTTGATAATAGCGTTCAGAATATTGTCGGCGTTCCCAATCATCTGACCCAGTTCTTGCATTTTATGACGATCAATCTTCTGATCTTCTTTTGCATGAATTGTTTTTTCTACCAGTTCAAACTTCGAGGAAATATTATGCATGATCATCAATTCTCGTCGCATGAGAATGTCTTTGATGACTTTAAACACATCCGGATTTGCCTCGTATCTTTTGGTCTTACTGTTTTCTGATTCCACCTGGCAGATTAAGTTATATTCCTCGAGCTCATTCACGGCAGTACTGATGAGCCCTTTAGAAACCTTCAGCTGGAGGGCGAGGTCCGCGCCACTCAGTGGCTCACGAGAGAGAAAGACCATCGTCCAGACCTGACCGTGAATTCTTCTGAATCCCCAGTACCTGATAAAGTCGCCAATGGCTTTTGCCAGTTCAGAAAGGGCGTCATGATTTTTGTTTATGGCCATATGAACTAAGCCTCCGATTTTCCAAATCTACAATAGAAGTTACCCCGATTGCAAGACTTAATTGTTTATACTAGTATAAACAATATGAAAAGCATCGCCATCGTAGGTGCTGGAGTTGCTGGATTACGAGCTGCTCTGGAACTTATCAAAGAACATAAAGTAAGCCTCTTCGAGAAATCTCCTTCCGTAGGAGGAAGAATTGCCACCAGAAGATTTGGAGAAGTGATGGTTAACCACGGAGCTCCTAAGTTTGATGGTAGCGAGTATCTGGATGGGGATCTGATGGGTAAATTTTTTCTCTTAGATGAGAGTTTCCCGGGAGCAGCGACGGATTTTCCTAAGCGAATGCGGGACAAGCTTCTGGAGAATCAAAACCTCAGTGTGTTGTTTCAATCGAAGGTTCTCTCCATAAGTGAAGACGTCGTTCTTACGCTTGAAGATGGGAAAAAGTCTTCTTTTGACGACGTGATTATCACCGCCCCTGTTCCTCAGGTGAGAGAGCTCCTCGGACAAAATGTCCTCCCGCAAATCACCTACTCGAAGCAGATTCTGTTTATTGGGGAAGAGAATCAGTTACCCGTGCGGATAGAAATGTCCGAACAATTTTCAGAAAAATATTTTAATGAAAGCGAAGATTTGATCAGGGAAAAAGCATCTCAGGAAATGAAACGTCCTTTGCATTCACTTGATCTGAAGAAGTGGCGCTACTCCCGGGTCCTTACCGGCTACCAGAATTATTTCTTTGAATTTAATCCCAACATAATACTCGCCGGTGATGCCTTTGATCCCGGAGAACAATACCACCTCGGGGCCGCGTGGGTCTCGGGTCTTAAGGCAGCAAGGAAACTTCTATGACAAAAACAATCGTCGTAACAGGTGCAACTGGTTTTGTGGGAAAGAAACTTTGTCTTGAGCTTCTCCTGAAAGGATATGATCTCAAAATTCTTTCCAGGAATCTCAACCGTGCGAGAGAGATCCTTCAGATCCCGGCGACTTTTCTTCAGTGGGATGGAAAAAGCGAAGTGCCCACTGACTACTTTGAGGGGGCACACGCAGTCATTCATCTTGCCGGTGAACCGATTGCGGATAACCGCTGGAGTGAGAAAGTAAAAAGTTCAATCCTTTCTTCGAGAAAGGATGGGACAAACGCACTGGTAAAAAGCATCTCGAAATGTAAGTTTCCCCCGCGGATTCTGATCGGAACATCAGCGATAGGTATCTATGGCAGCCGTGGTGATGAATTGCTAAACGAGGGAAGTAGCTCTGCCTCAGGTTTCCTCGCAGATGTCTGCAAGGAATGGGAAAAAGCCTACGAAGGCTTTTCCGGTAAGCTCGCTATCCTTCGCGTAGGAGTCGTCTTGGGATTCGGCGGAGCTCTCGAGAAAATGCTTCCTCCATTTCGGCTCGGCGGTGGGGGAATTCTTGCGAGTGGAAAGCAATGGATGAGCTGGATTCACCACGAAGACCTGGTACGTCTCTACATCCACGCTCTGGAGAATGATAATTTCTCCGGCACGTTCAATGCCACAGCTCCGGTGCCCGTCGCGAACAGGGAATTTACATCTGCGATGGGCAAAGCGCTTTCCCGGCCGGTGATTTTTCCCGTCCCCGCGGTTGCACTAAAGTTAATCTTCGGAGAAATGTCGGAAGTCCTTTTGGGGTCTCAGCGTGTGAGTTCCGAACGGGCCGTCAGTCAGGGCTTCAAGTTCCATTTTCCGGATATCAACAGCGCCCTGAATGATCTCCTTCGACCACTCGGGAAAGTTGCTGGATACGTTCATGAAGCGGTGAAATGGATTCCTTATACGACAGAGGAAGTTTTCCCCTTCTTTAGCGAAGCCAGAAACCTCGAAAAAATCACTCCTCCCTGGCTCAACTTCAGGATTCTCAAAGTGTCCACACCGGAGATCCAGGAAGGAACGTTGATTGACTACAAACTGAGAATCAAGGGAGTGCCGGCAAGATGGAGAACCCGTATCTCAGCCTGGAATCCCATCGATTCTTTCGTCGACGAACAACTGAAAGGGCCCTACAAGCTTTGGCATCACACGCATAAATTTATTCCTATGAAAAATGGCACATTGATGACGGACAAAGTTGTTTATCAGATGCCTTTCGGAATTCTCGGCGATTTTGTCAGATTGGTACTCGTCCATCGGGACATCAAAACCATCTTTGGGTATCGCTCTAAGGTTATCGAGAGTCTTTTTCGGACTTAACACGATTACAGCTTCGGGGTAAAATGATGAGATGATAAATCTCAAATCCCCCGAGCAGATTGTCCTGTATCGTGAGACCGGAAAGATCGCTGCGGAAATTCTCAGCATCCTGAAAGATCAGGTGAAGGTCGGTGCTGACACGTACTCCATCGCTAAATTCGCTGAAGAGCTGATCATTAACAAATACCATGCGATTCCCTCTTCCATCGGTCAGTATGACTTTAAGTTTGCCCTGAATAGCTCTATCAATAATGTCATTTGCCACGGAGTTCCCTCGAAAGAAGATATCCTGAAAGAGGGCGATATCATCAACCTTGATCTGACTGTGAAAAAGCATGGCTTCATTGCGGATACTTCCCGCATGTACAAAGTCGGGAAGACCTCACCTGAAGCCGAGCGACTGTGTAAAATTACTCACGAGTGCTTATGGAAAGGCATTGAACAGGTGAAACCCGGAAACACTGTGGGCGATATCGGTTACGCCATTCAGAGGCACGCTACGAGAAATGATTTCACTGTCGTGAGAGAATATTGCGGTCACGGTATCGGGCAGAAGATGCACGAAGACCCGCAGATCGCTCATTACGGAACTCAGGGCAAGGGCCAGGTTCTCCAGAAAGGAATGACCTTTACGATTGAGCCGATGATCAACCAAGGGTCCCGGCAAATTGCCCATCTCGCTGATGACTGGACCGTTGTCACGAAAGACGGAAAATTATCTGCTCAATGGGAGCATACGATTCTTGTGACAGAGAAAGGTTACGAGATTCTCACGCTTCGGGAAGAAGAGTCGCAGGATTTTGCGAAATGGTTTTAGGGATCGCGAAAAGTCATGAATTAAAAAAAAAGAGTAAAAACTTCTTTGAGGGTTTTCTCTTTGTCCCTTTTTAATCGCATAAAACGGGATGGCAGTAGAACTTTTAGACAATAGAAACAAGGATATTTCGTTTGCACGGTAATCCATTCATAATTATATCAAATGAAAACTAATCGTCCTCCCTTCACCTCTTTCCCAATTCTCGTAAATAATAGGATCATCCTTCGGGAAGTCCTGGAATCAGACTACGATCAGCTTATCGAAATTAGTTTTTATGATGGTATTCAGGCGAAGGAAATCATCGATACAAAAACTATGAATGAAAGGATCAGGAATGATTACTTAAGTGGCAATTCCATCCACTGGTTAATAACTTCTGTTACCACTGGGGAAGTTTTAGGAACAGGTGGCTTTTATCGAGGATTTCAGAACAGGATTGGTGAGATCGGCTATGTACTAAAAAAAGTGCATCAGGGAAAAGGATACATGACCGAAGCTTTAAATCTAATTCTTAATTTTGGATGGGAAAAGTTAGAACTCTTGGCGATCAAAGGTGTGACATCAACTTATAATCAAGCTTCAAAAAATGTTCTTTGGAAAAGTGGCTTTAAAGAGTCTGAGACAATTAATGATGAAGTAGTGTTTCTTATCTCTTCCCCTGATAAGACCCAGAATAAAAAAAGCCCAGTGGGTTAAACTGGGCTTAGTTATGTTTCACTTCTTTCGAAGATCATCACTTAATTTTCATAAAAGTGGGGTGAGCGACGGGGATCGAACCCGCGACACCCAGAATCACAATCTGGTGCTCTACCAATTGAACTACGCCCACCACTAATATGAGATCAGTAATCTAAAGGGCTTGCGGCCCTAAGTCAACGGTTTCTCTGGTCTTTGTCCTGCGTTATTTTCATGATCTGATTCTCATAACATATTGTTTTTTTTCCAGAGCATCGGATAATGAAATCATGAAACAAATTCTCCTTATGCTTCTTTTTCTCTCGAACTCAGGCTTTGCTTCCATTGTGGGTGTTACGACCCATCCACTGAAAGATGATGCCAGGGTGCTTTCTGCTGAAATGACCGGTTATATGAGCCAGAGAAATGAGATGGGTGCGGGTGTTCGCTACACCCAGGGTCTGGGGAAAAATCTCCTGGATGTGACGGCCGCCGGCGGACAGAATTCCCGGAGCATGATCCTGGGAGCGGGAATGGATTTTGAAGTCCTTCGCGAAGACGTCAATCAACCAAGAGTTTCTGTGAAACCGTATGTTCAGCAGATGAATTTTGAAAAGACTTCTTCCACGCTTCTCGGTGCTGCTCCTACCATGCGGAAAGGATTCACGGCCCTCGGGAAAGAATTTTTTCCGTATCTCTCATTGCCGAATGGGATGAAACTCGACAGCACGTCACAGGAATTTGTTTTTTACTCGTCCTTAACATTTGGTGCCAGTGTGAGCATTCCTCAAAGTCAGGAGCGTCTCGTGCTTTCTCTTGAGGCCAACAAAAATCTGGGAGCATCTTCCGATTACGTTGGAGCATTGGTTTCCTGGATCTGGAATTAATATGATTTTTTTCTCTGATTTCGACGGCACTCTTACCAAAGAGGGAAGAGAGCTCACCCGCGAATTTTTCGAAATCCTCGATCATGTGAAAAAGCATAATCAGGAACTCGTGATTGTTTCAGGAAGATCTCTCTCCTGGGGACATTTCTTTCTGACTCATTTTCCTCTCAAGGCCTGCATCATGGAAGGCGGCGGCGTGATCTGTTACCTCGATGATCGTGGTGAAATCGTGGAAGAGCCGCTGGTCTCACCACAAGAACTCGAGAAGCTCCGGAATTTCACAACGACTCTTAAGCACCATTATCCGCACGTACCTTTGTCAGCAGATAGCTTCGGTCGACTCACTGATCGCGCGATTGAATTTCATCTCATGGATGAGGCCTGGATTGATCAGGTGATGGATTTCATGAAAAAAGAATCCGTGAATTTTTCCAAGTCCAATGTTCACATTAATTTCTGGTGCGGGAACATTTCCAAATACCTTGGCGTAAAGCATTTCATGGAAAAATACCGGCCGCATCTTAAGCAGCATGATTGCTGGTTCTTTGGTGATGCTCCCAATGATGAGAGTATGTTTGAGCTTTTTCACAACTCTGTAGGTGTAAGCAATATCAAGCACTGTCTTCATAAATTAAATCATAAGCCACGGGTTATTCTTGAAGGCGAGGAAAACGCAGGACCTTCAGGGGTTTTAAATTTCATCCGGAAGCTCTGATGAGATATTGTTTCCTGCTCATTCTTCTAGCCTGCACGTCTCTTGAAAATAAACCGATTGAACTTCCTCCCGGGGAGACTTATCTCGTAAAGTCCTACGGGAAAATTCACAAGTCATGCCTCGATAATTTTGGCTCCAAGCTCGTGGGCATTATCGATTCGTCTGTTGCAGAGGGACTTCAGTGCTTGAGAAATCTCAAAGGCTCAGGTGCGAAGAAAAACGAAGCCCTCCTGTCAAAACTCTATGGCTCCGGGAAGCTTGCGTTTATCTGCCATGAGACGGATTACAAATGGGGAAATGCCGGTGCTCATGGATCAACTGGCAAGTCACATGATCTTCCCCAATATCAGACAGCGCATCCGTACATCTCATTCAAGCCAGATATGGTTTTAAGCGATTCACAGTTCAAAGGGAGGGCCACTCATCCCGACTTCGTAAAAGAATTAATCTTCCATGAGCTTCTTCACGACATTGGTTATCTTCACTTCATTGATCCCGAATACCCTTATGCCTGTGAAAGTTGTTGCTTCCAGCATGGTCAGGAAAAAGCAGAAGCCTGTCACATTTGTGAGACAGAATTCAAAAGCATCGCAGAACCTGAGTACATGAAGTCTCTGTGGGAGTGGGCACCGAAAAACCTATATTCCAAGGCCATTTCCCGTCAGCTGGTTCTTCGTTCTGCCATCTGGAAAGCGAAAGGGAAGCACCAATTCTTTGATTATTTTGCGGAAGATTTTATCTTCGGGAATATGCCCGTGAAGAATCTCCTGAAGGAAGCGAAAAAGAGAGGCTACATTCTTGGACCACGGACGGAAAGATCTCTTTCCCTCGAACCGGGACTTCTCTCAGTTGACATGCAGAAATTTTCCCGAGAAGTTACGAAGGCAGGAATTAGTCTCTTCCTGGAAAAGAATCTGAAGAAGGGCCTGAATCAGTATCTGAAGCTGGAAACCGATGCCCTGGCCTATGCGATGAAAAATTCATCCAGAGATGAAAAGATTGCCGTCACAAACATCTGGGATACGGTTCTTTACGATCTCGATTTTCTGGCAGGGAATTATTACAAAAAAGAGCCGCAGTACTCGCAGATTGTTAAGAAATACGATCTGGTTCTGAAATATCTTCCGTCGAAAGATAAGAATTAAGCGGCCTTTGATTTAAGAAAGAAATTCGAGAATGCGTTTTTCCATGAGTTCTTCAACCTCTTTGAAGGTGAGACCCAGGTTTTTCTCTAACCAGAAGGAGAGATCTTTGGGAAGAGGAGCAATGAAGTGGGTCGGCTTATTCTTGTAGAGAATCTTGAGAGCGGCAGCGTGGAGAGCCTGCCGTGGGATCTGCATGAGATCGTGGTCTGAATCAGTAGCTTCATTTTCTTTGAAACGGATGAAGACCGTAGGATCTCCGTTGTAAAGTTTGTCACCAAGAAGGGGATAGCCGTGAGTGGCGGCGTGAACACGAATCTGGTGTTGTCTTCCGGACAAAGGGAACGCGAGGGCCAGGACGAATCCGTTTTTATCGAGAAGGCATTCGAAATGTGTCTCAGATTCTTTGCCGTCTTCGGAATTCTCCGGGAATGAAAACATCATTGACTCCGGAATCGCATTCTCTTTCCTTCCGAGTCTTTCCTTTGCTGTGAAAGGAAAGGAAGCAGCACCGGGATTTTTCCGGGCGATGAAAAAATAGCACTTCCTTACCTTGTCTTCTTCAAAAAGAAGAGAGACCTGCTGGGAAGTCTTCGGGTTTTTTCCCAGGAGAAGAACTCCGGAAGTTTCCCGGTCGAGCCGGTGAATGGAGTGAATTGTCTTCTTGTGAATGGTTTCAAAAAAGACCGTCGCGCAATAAAAGAGATTCTTTCCTGCCGGATGAGTGATCATGTACGGAGGCTTGTTGACCGCCAGGAGTCCTTCGTCCTCAAAGATAACGGAGGGCTGTTCGGTCTTGGGCACAATCTCCCCGTGCCAGTATTCATCTTCGATCATGCCGTCATTGTGAGTGGTGATCGTTATCCTTTCACCGGAATGAACTTTGACACTCGGCTTGTGCGGCGGTTTCCTGCCGGAAATTTCGACTTCGCCCTTATCAATTTTCTTTTTGAGGAACTCGCGGGAAAGTGTCGGCATGCACTTCATGACAAACTGATCGAGGCGCCACCCATCCTGTTCCTCGCGGACAGAATGGGAGACGACATATTTTTCAGTGGTAAAGGATTTTTCTACGTCACTCATCTTTGAGTGTCGTATCTCATTTTCAAAAGATATTGAAGTGATGAAATCGCCCCGTTCTCACTATAGTGATATTTGTCCTGGAGTGAGCGGACAACCTGGAGAATCTGCTCCCGCACATCTGTGGAGATATTGTGATTCACCTTTTCCTGCTTCTCTGAAAGCCATAAGACAAGGTTCTTCCCGATATTGTCGATGATCTTTTTCTGCTCTTTGCGGAATGATTCCTGAAGAAGGTGCACGAGGTCTTCGAAGACATCGCTATAGACAATCGCCTTCCCGCGATGATCCAGGGCGTACGCCCCAAGGCGGGCAATAAGGCTTGAGCGGAACTTCTCAGGGATCTCGTTGATGTGCACGTTACTTTCAAATTCCTTGATGAAATAAGAATCCGGGACTTCAAACTTTCCGGTCACCGTGTTCTTCACTTTTTCGCCCTTGATGATGGCGTTGATCGAAAGGATATACTTCGAGATGTAGTCTTCGTAAGAGCGCTCATCCACCAGTCCTAGTGATTCACGAACTTCGTTATCAAGATGATCCAGGCACCACGTTTCAATCAGGTCGATGAACTTCTTGGGATTATGATACTCATTCTGGTGAGAGATATTGAGGAAGTCGTATTCCGATTTCTTCTCCTGAAGCTCTTTCAGGTACTCAAGGACTTCCACGAAGGTGACATTCGGATGAGAGTAGGCAAGATCGTAAATGATCTGCTTCACTTCTCTTGGAGAAATCCCGAACTTTCCTTCGTACATGGAATCGTTCTCGTATTCGTTGCTGACGTCTTCGACCCCCATCTTGAGAATCTGGCGTGACTCAGAGTCGAAGGTATCCGGAGTTTCTGTGGTCGCATACAGCAGGCATTTCTCAAGAGGGGAAAGCGCCTCACTGATTTTCCCGAGCTTCTCATCGCGGAAATTTTTCGCAACCGGAGCGCGCATGCGGGTCATGACAGACCAGAGACAAAGAGCAGAGAGGGCGTGCGGTTCAAAAGATGCTTCTTCTTTCAATTTGTTGATTTGCTCGTGATAAATCTTTTCCTCTTCCTTGAAGTTCATCAGGTAGGGAACGCGCAGGAAATTAAATCTTCCCTTGAAGGAGTTGAAATCCGGGTGCTGTTTGAAGGCCGCAAAATGGATTTCGTTAGATGAACCGATGAAAAAGATATCAAGCTCGGTAAGGATCCCATGGAGATTGATCGTTTTTGATTCCATCGTCATCAGAAGGTATTTAAAAGTATCCAGCGGGCGCTTCAGGAGGTCCGAGAATTCCAGGATCCCTCTGTTGGCCAGAACAACTTCTCCGGAAAGCGAGAAGAGATTCAGGGATTGAAGACTTGGGGGAAGACTGGCGAGGCGCCGATCCATTGTGATCTGCTGAAGTTGGGCATCAACATGAAGTTGTGGCTCAATGGTCGTTGCTCCAATAGAGTAACGACGGTTGATGTTCAGCCTTTCAACCCGGATGTGCTTGTAAACATCCTGGTAATTGCCTTTGTAGTTTTTTAAGAGGGCATCAAAGATCAATCTGTTTCTCTGAGAGAGATCTCCATTGTAGAGATACGACTTGCGGATCGTTTCCATCCGGCCCGAATCTTTTTTGAAAGCATCCTCAATAAGCTTCTGTCGTGTCTTGATCGGGATAAGAAGAAGCGGATGATCTTTTAATTCAGAAGTGATGATCGCGCTGATGTCCTTGTCTTCGAGAAAGGCAAAAGAATTCAGATTTTTATCAGAAGCAGCTGCGCCTCCGAGACCAAGGGAGCCTTTCACGAATTGATCAATGGGAAAAATCCAGCTGAAGGAGAAGAGGGCACCATCGTCAGTGCAGGAATAGTCTTCCGCAGACAGCATGATTTTTTTGATCAGACTGGACTTGGACGATCCATTGGGGCCGACGAGAAGAATGAACTTATTGTTAAAACCTTCCTCCATAAAATTCTGGAGGAATTGGTGAATGCGCTTTTGTGTTTTAATCTGCCCATGCACAGGTGGTGCATCAGCGTGTTCCCTTGTGAAGAGAGAGTAACTTCCGTTAGGATTTTGCCCGAAGTAATCGAACATATCCCGCAGGTAGATGTTCGTCGGTCGAACTTCCTTTGCGGGATTTTTCTCGAAGAGATTCATGTATTCGTCGAACGCCAGAACGTTGTTGTAGCGTCCTTCTTCTTTATTTACTTCTTCGATCCATTTCATATAACCTGATCCTGTGAATAGGGCTTCTCGTAGTAATTCCATTATACCAAAGATCATCATCTTCTTGGGGACCCTCAGTGTTGTAGGGATTATTTTGCTCTTCTTCCGTAGAAGTGTGGAACAGGCTCCCGTGCGTGTGAAGCCTGACACTGATGATAAGCTTTTCACGGAAATCATCCGCGCCTCTGAACCGGCCCTCCTGAAACTCTGGGCCGACGGCCATTCGATGGTAAAAGGGCCTGTTCGGTGTAAGGAAGAGCTGATTCTCGAAAAAAAAATCGGTCGCGCTTATCTCGATTGCCAGCCACATCTCTGGCAATGCTTCTGGCAAGGTGGCGTTACGGGAGATTCTCCTTCGCTCAAGGTGGACCTATTCGGTCAGTCTTACCATGTGGTCGCTAACTCCAGCTTTCCCGCCATTCCCTCGTATTCCGAATATCCCCGCTTTTATGAAATGATGAAGCTCACCGGATCGCATCTGAATCTTCACTACGGTTATAAGATTCAGCTTTCCGTGCGTGAGCTGCCGGGACTTCGTCAGGACCTACTTCTCACTGATTCCTGCCGGGATACCTATCTCCCGGAACGAGTTTACGGTTACGGCAAACGTCCTGCCTCCGGCGAAGGTTTCCTCTGGGATAATTTTGGCCGCAGGATTTTTGTTGATCGCTTCTACGTCACGAATCAGATGGTTAATGAATGGAAAATTCTCACTCAGGGAAGCATCAATCCGGACCGGAGTGTGTGGCCATTGCCTGCGATCCTTTCGCTCACAGAACAAAAAGAGTATTGCTCATTTTTAGGCAAGCGACTTTTGACCGCTGAAATCTTCGATGCTGCCTCAATGACCCCGACAGATTTTAAAAATCCGAAACCTCTCAAAGTTGTCCGTGCCCAGACACCCTGGCAGAGAGACCTTGGAAAATCTTTTCTTGGTGTCGCGCGGATCAATCCGGACTATCAGCTGACACCGCTCGATTGCCAGCTTGCGCAGGTAGAAGGATGTAACGAAAAATATTTTACTTCTGATTCAGCAAGCTGGATGGGAATGAATTATCCCCTGGGCTTTTTTCCTGAGTCGCTTGAAAACACGATTGAACCCAAGCTGAATCTGAAGGCCTCTTCACGTTTCCTTTCTCCTTCTTCTCCGCTGCACGAACTCGGCGTGCGGACACATTGGTCCGGCGAAGTTCAGTCACCAGGTGTGGCCTTCCGTTGTTACGAAGAGGTTGAGCCATGATGGTCATCATTCTATTCTTCACTCAATTGGTCATGGCAGACGCTCCTATAAAATGGGAAAACGCGATGAGCATTGTCGAGCGGCATGAGTTTTACGGAAACAGTGAGCTGATCACAAAGCCAAAAGACTCCTGGCAGGTCCTGTTTGGACTGACTTTTCTGGATGCCAGTTTCAGAGTTTCCAAAGATTGCATCTATTATCGTGTGCCGGGAGATGAGCCGGGGAGAATCAAAATTCGTGCCGTGCCCTCTGACGTCGAATGTTCGCAGGAAATTCTGGCTTCTGGCGATTCTGAGACGAACGAGATCTCAGATCTCATGATGACCACGCAAAGTGATTCTGTTGTTCTTGAATTTAAACGTTCGGGAAAGAAAGAAAAATGGGAAGCCAGAATGACGAAAGACTGGAACAGGCCGGAGCCGAAACCACTTCTGTCTTCTGCAGATTACAAATCTCCGGCGATCATTGCTCTCGCGCCATCGCCGGAAACAAGAACTCGTCTTATCCCCTTGAAGGACTCAGTGTTGTGCCACGATGTGGGATCAGACTGTATGGAGAAATCTGCTTCAATCTGCGGGGACTGCGAATCTGGCTGGCATGAAGTTCCAAATGGCTGCGCTTCTGGTCCGAAATTTTGTGGTAATATTAAATGCGGTGCCAAGGGCATGCCTGCCTGCCGACGGGGATCGGTCTGGCAGAGAAAAGAAATTCCCCGGGACTGCAGGATCAATTCCAGTTTCGCGTGGTGCTCACCAGGCCTGTCTGTCAATTGCGAAGGCGATCGTGCCTATTGCCGGTGAGATGCAGCTGAAAGAGTGACTTCATCAGTGTGAAGCGAACCTTTCCATGATTCTTCTGAATAAGAAACTAACCCGCTTTTCGAAATGAATTTTCGGAGCGCCATTCTCTCCTGAAGGGCCTCAAGGTCAGTGAGAACCCGGTAGGTTTGAGAGTGAATGAGATTTTCTCCGTTGATGGACAGGATGAGATTGTTTCCAGACCGTTCAAAGGGAGAGGGTGACCATTGAGAGGCTTCATCTTCATTGTAAGCAGCTTCCAGCCAATGACTTAATTCTCCGCCGGTCATTTCGAGGATAACCAGATGGGTATGCCCACTTGTCTCGGGCATGAACACGATATCTGCCTTGAGACGGATTCTTAATTCTTCCGGGTCTTGTCTTAAACTTAGAGAAGCATCATCAAAAAATTTCTTAAATTTGTTTTTTATTTCATCATCTCTCTCAACCGGGGAACCAAGGAAGCTCGCAGGAATTCTTTCTTTGTGATTAATGGAAGGATCTTCCGGATAACAGTCATTCGTTTCTTTGAAGAATTCCCTGCAGATCATCACTGGCTGATGAATTTTTGTTTTACCTCCGATGACTTTTCCCGTTTTCTCATCAATCGAGAGTTCAAGGTAAGAAAGGCTCTTCGTGGAATCAAATCCGGAGATGACTGCGATGCCGTTGATAAAATTCGCAACTTTTTTATGGTTTCTTCCCGCAACGACAACATCAACCAGTTGAGCCGGGAGTCTCTGGAGATAAGTCCCCAGTGAGCTTTTCAGATCGCACATGCCTTCTTTTTCCGGCTCAAAGTTTACTTTTGAGAGTGGAAGTTTTGCAGCTTCCGCAATAGATGCCCCGCAATCGAGACCCTGGTGAGTAAGCACAACGATGACCTGGGCCCCAAGTGAGCGGAGTCTTCGCGCCTGGTGAAGGGTGGACTGAAGCATGTTCTCAACATAGAGCCCGATCCGATTATCGACTGGAGTTAATGAGGACACGTCGTCCGGAAGAAGTCCGATGATACCGACTTTGATTCCGTTGAGTTCTTTTAATTGGTACTGCTGAGTACCCTTCCAGTCAGCACCCAGAGCAGTCTTGAGCTCATAAAGATTACTCATGAGAACCGGAACCAGTGAGCCTTCAGCAAATTTTTTCACAGGATTGATGCCTCCGGAAGAGCGAAGACTTAGGTCTGTCAGTCCCGGAGCGATGGCGTCGTATTTGAGAAAGGAATAAAAATCCTGTGCCAAAGCAATTTCATCTCTCTCGGGCGGAAGAACATCCCCCGAATCGACGAGAATGACCGAGCTATGTTTCGCACGGAGAATTTTCAAGTAGGAGGAAAGGTAGTCAACACCGCCGATTTCTATATGGAGCGGTGACTTATTATGGGTATCGCGGATTTTGACTGCCTGAGGTCCGAAATTTCCACCGATATCATTGGTAGCCGCAATAATGAGTTTTTTAATTCCAGCTTCTTTCTTCTCACCAGATTCTTCGGGTTCACTGTAAAGTTCTTCGTGTCCGTTTTGCTTCTGATTGGCGAGATCCTTTCTCTGAAAAGAGCAGGAGGAAACCACGAGGATAACTATGAGAGCGATGAATATTTTCATTGTAAGGATAGTATAAGAGTTTTTTCCAAACTCGGGGACTTTCGAAGTCGATTTTTAACCGTCCGCTAAGCTCGGCTATTCAGAGAAGCTTCCGGATTTAAAAAGAATGAATCTTTATCAATTTGGCGTAAGCACTTTTCAGGGTGTTGGCCAGAAACTCGTAATCTTTCTGCCCATGCGAATAGCTAAGACTTATCCGGATGACTCCTCTTCCGAGGTCATCATGAATTCCCATGGCCTTGAGAACCTGTGAAGTTTCCGGCTGATTGTCCGTGCAGGCCGCTGATGTCGTGACAAAAATATCGTGAGATTCAAGTTCAATCTGAACGGCTTGTCCATGAAGACCAGGGTAACCAATGAGGGTCGTTCCCGGAAGGCGTGGAACATCGTCCGCAATAACGACAGCTTTAGGAAACGCTTGTTTCACATCCTGTTCAAACCAGCGGCGAGACGCTTCGAGGTCTTTTAGTTTGTGACCTTTCTCTTTAAAATCAGAAAGGGCAATGGCTAACGTCTCAATGCCAATGTAGTGCTGGGTCCCACCGCGAAGACCTCTTTCCTGAGTACTTCCAAAGACCAGTGAGTGAATGACTGTGGGATCTTTCGCGATGATAAATCCGCTTCCGGAAAGGGCGCCGATCTTGTGACCCGCGCAGACGGCAAAGTCCACGCCGCTTTTCTCAAAATGAAATTCTGCCTTGCCGATGAACTGAGTGGTATCGGAAAAATAAAGGACGTTCTGTTCGCGGCAAAGTTTTGCAATCTGCTCAAAGGGTTCGATGACGCCGGTTTCATTCTGGGAAGCCATGATCGTCACGAGCGCAATTTTCCCCGCGTGCTTCTCCATGAGTTTTTTCAGTTCATTCACTTTCACAACGCCATTCTGATCAATGTCAGCGAGAAGAATTTCGAATCCGCGCCTTTCCTTGTACCAGCTAAGCGCCTTGAGGACGGCGGCATGTTCAAGGGCGGAGGTGATGACAATCTTTTTATCCTTCGGAGCATATTCCAGGACAGAGTGAAGAATAGTCGAGACGCCTTCAGAAGATCCGGAGTTAAAAATAATCTGATCCGGATAGGCACCCACCGCTTCTGCTATCAGGGCCCGGCATTTCTCCATTCCGCGGGAAAGCTTTTGCCCGATGGAATGAATCGCATTCGGGTTCGCGAAGAGTTCTGAGTCCATTCTTTTTTTAAGATACTCACGGACTTCCGGAAGAAGGGGAGCAGAGCCATTGTAATCAGCGTAAAGCATGGGACCTCAGGAGATAGAAAGCATCTGATCGAGAGCCTTCAGGGCATATTTTTTTGTCGTATCGTCGACAGTGATGACATTGATGGGTTCCCCGCGTTCGATCGCACGAAAGCTCTCGAGGAGCCAGCGCGGACGCACGCGGTACATCGTTGTACAAAGACACTGGTAGGGAGAAAGAGATTTAATATCCAGATGCGGATACTGAGTAGCGAGGCGGTTCACGAGATTGATCTCCGTGCCTACCGCAAATTTCGTTCCGGGCTTCGCCGCTTTAATCTGATTCACGATGAAGGACGTTGATCCGGCAAGATCGGCAGCCTGAACAACATCAAAGCTGCATTCCGGATGAACAATCACGATCCGGTCAGGGTCAGTCTTTCTTAGCTGTGCAACCTGTTCGGCATTGAATCCCTGGTGAACGGAACAGAAACCGTACCACAGAATGACCTTGGCCTTCTGGATCTGCTCGGGAGTAAGTCCTCCGTGCTGACGACGGGGATCGTAGACCACCATGTCCGAAAGCGGGATGCCGAGTTTAAAGCAGGTATTTCGTCCTAGATGCTGGTCCGGAAAGAAGAGAAGTTTCTCACCTTGCTTCAGTCCCCAGCTGATGACTTTTTCAGCATTCGACGATGTGCAGATCGAGCCATTGTTTTCCCCGACAAAACTTTTCAGGGCCGCTGTGCAATTGATGTAGGTAATGGGGACAATTTTTTCTGACGTGCACGTGGTCATGTATTTCCACGCAACATCGATTTCGCGACGATTCGCCATGTCTGCCATCGAACATCCTGCCCGAAGATCGGGGAGGATCACACTCACTTCAGGACGCGTGAGCATGTCTGCTGTCTCGGCCATGAAGTGAACTCCGCAGAACATGATGTATTCAGCGTCTTTCAGTTCAGCGGCTTTTCTCGCGAGTTCGAGCGAGTCACCGGTGATGTCGGCAAACGCGATGACGTCATCCTGCTGGTAATGGTGACCTAGGACCACGACTCTTTTCCCGAGACGCTCTTTGATCGCTTTCAGTTCCACCAGGACTTTTTCATCGCTAAGTTCAGCTTCCGGGATTTCCGGAAGGTGATCTTTGGATTTTAAATCTTCGTAGATATCAATCATGACTCTTCACACTTGATGAGAAGTTTAATTTCTTCGGTCGTCGTTCCATTGTACCCAGGGATCGTACTCGTTTTGGTATCGAGAGTTTTAAATTGTCCGTGGCAGACTTCCGCAGCTTTTTCGAAACACTTTCCGAGTTGCGAGCAGGTGATCATCTTCTGAGCTTCTCCGTTCGGTCCTTGTACATCTTTAGAAGACGCACATGAAACAAGAATGAGGAGCGACAGAATGATTCTCATTACTCAGCTGCCTTTTCATCGCACTTCACGAGGAGCTTGATAATTTTCGCGTCTCCCGCACCTTCAGTGGAAGTGTTCACGATTTTATAAGTGCCACAGAGATCCTTGGCCTTGCCGTAACATTTTTCCACTTCATTACACGAAATGAGTTTGTGTTTTGTTCCGTCCGGACCTGTGATGGTTTTTTGAGTAACGGCACAACCGGCGAAGAGCAAAAGAAGCGCGAATGCTTTCATGGATGAATTCCTCGAGAAAATTTGTAGTCGAAAGTTAACTCTAAAGGCAAAAACTGGCCAGTTTTGCGTAACGCGTCGGGCCAACCAACACTTATTTGGCCACGCAGCAAAAATACTTTTGATTTTAGTGAGATGGCCCTTTGACAGGCCGTTTCCGATAACCCTACACTTTTATTAATAGGACCATTTAAAGGACCACTCTAATTAACGGAGAAGTCATGAAAATTATCACCATCGGTAATAACAAAGGTGGCGTGGGTAAAACCATGCAGTGCTACCAGCTTGTTTGCCACCTCGCGAATCTTGGTCACCGGGTACTCGCCATCGATCTCGATTCTCAGGCGAACCTGTCTTCTACTCTGGGAGTAAATATCCAGAGAACTCTCATTCCTGAATGGCTGATCGGAGACGTAAAAGTCGATGAAGTGATTTCGGAAGTTTCCGGCGATTACGATTTCTATGAAAATGTCCGCCTCATCGCTTCTTCCCGCCACATGGCAAACCTCGCGAAGCTTCTGATTCTTTCAGAGTCTGAAGTAAGGAAGAGTGCCGGCAGAAAAGAGCGTCTGATGAAGATGCGCCTGAAAGAAATTGAAAATCAATTCGACTACGTTGTGATCGACACTCCTCCGATGCTCGGAGATGAATTGATCATGTCACTTGTGGCTTCTGACCTGATCCTTATCCCGACTCAGGCCCAGGATTACTCAATCGATGGGCTTGAAGAACTCATGGATACTTTTGAGATCATCAAGGAAACCGAAAATCCAAAACTCGAGTTCAATATTATTCCAAGCATGGTGAACCCGCGCCGGAAAATTGAACGTCAGCGTCTCGAAGAGCTTTCGCAGTCATTCAATGTCACTCCGATGATCCGCAATCTCGTTGATATGCAGGAATCGGTGGCGATGAAAAAGCCAGTGTTCATGTTTAACAACAATTCGAAAGGAAAGTCGGCTTACGTTAAACTCTGGGACTCACTCGGATTAAATTAATTTTTTCATACGACTTTTAAGGAGAGGCCATGGCCAAGGAATTTTCCGCACGTGTAACGAAACGCGAACGCAAAGTCACAGACATCACTTCAGGGATTGATGAAAAAATCCTGAGAGCTAACGACCAGAAACTCCTTCGTGGAGCTCAGCTGGCGAACATCCGCCTCGCTGACATCGAAGTCCGCGAGCAGGTCAGAACAAAATTCAATGATGAGTCTCTTCGTGAACTCGGAGAAAACATCAAAGTGAACGGCCTCATTCAGCCGCTCGTCCTTCACCGTGAAGGGAATAAGTTTGTCCTCATCTGCGGAGAGAGACGTTTCCGCGCGATGACGATGATCGAGATGATCGAAGCTCCGTGCTTCATCCTCGAGAACAAGACGAAAGAAGAATTGATGGCCATCCAGTTCTCAGAGAACCAGGCCAGAGAAGATCTTCATTACATTGATCAGGCAGATTCGATTTACGGATATCAGAAGTTAACTGGAACATCAGAAAGAAAGATCACCGCTGCACTGGGTATCTCGAAGTCTGAAGTTCACCGCTGTCTCATGATCGCCAAACTCCCACGGGATCTGAAAGAAGCGGCAAAACAGTTCAACACCGAGAAGTACGTTCTTCTCGAGTGGGACGAGCTTCCGAAGAACGAATTCAAGGATGAAATCAAAGGCCGCATTCTCGCTGGTGATATCACCAAGCGCGTGCAGCTCAAGAGAGTGATTTCTCAGCTCCAGATTGTGAAGCCGAAGAAGAAGAGAGACGATTCTGTGGAGAAACTCATGAAGGTTCTCAAGACACAGATGAAGGATCCTGCGATGAAGGCGCGCGCGAAAGAGATGATGAAAGAACTTGTAGGTGAACGGATTCACTAAGCGAAAAAAGGCCCCTCACGGGGCCTTTTTTATTTTTATGGTCAGGAAGGGCACGGCCCGATGACCGGTACGTCACCGAGAGGCAGGAGCCGAAGGGGACGGGCACTAAGGAATTTACCCATGATAAATCTTAGAAAAATGAAACCATCTGATGCGACCGGTGTCGCCACTATCCAGGTCGACTGCTGGAAGAAAGCTTATGCGGGAATCATTCCGGATAAATACCTTCTGGCACTAGATGTGAATGCCAAGGCTAAAACCTGGGAGAGTGGTCTTTCGCTCAATCCGGATGTCATTCGCATCGTCGCGCTTGAAAAAAATGTTCCCTTGGGATTTGTGGCGGGACTTGAAAATCGATCATCTGCTTTCTACCCCGAAATTGCTTCCGAAGCCTGGTCAATCTACGTTCATCCTGATCACTGGAAAAAGGGCATCGGAAAAATGCTTCTTCTCGCTTTTATCGAGGAAATGAAAAAGCTCAAACACAAAACGATGATTGTTTGGGCCCTTGAAGAAAATCTTCCGGCGAGAGCCTTTTATGAAGCGATGGGGGGAGTTCTGCAGAATCAGAATCAGACTCAAACCTTCGGCGGCAAGAGTCTCACTGAAGTCGCTTATTTATTTCATCTGTAAAAAAAAAGGCCCGCTTTCGCGGGCCTGAAAAAACTATCTCGTAATAATCAGTGAATCTGGACGGATGTTAGTCGTGAGCTTCTTCGGAGCATCGTTGTTTTCAAGGACAACATTTCCGTCTAGCTGAATCCCGACAACAGTGTAGTAACCGTTGTTGCGGCTGGTTTGTTTCATCACAACTGCACCGACACACACTTTCGAAGCACCTTCGGGCGAACAGCCTTTTGTCCAGGCAAGTCCGTTTCCATTCACATCGAAAGTCATATTGTTTGTACCATCAACTGCCTTCAGGACAAACTTCCCGTCGTACTCAATTCCCGCGACTGCTGCATAAGAAGATGTCGCAAGCACGATCACGGAATCAGTACCGCAGAAGCCCATGTTACAACCGCGAGTGACGGCAACATACTGGCGGGCCACATCTTTCACGATGTCACTGTTTCTTCCGTTCACCGGCTTCAGATTATAGAAGTTCGGTGTCGGAACAGAGACCACCATGTGAAGAGCGCTGTTGAAGATAACTGTCTCACCAGCTTCGATCGCACGTGTGGTGTCTGAACTCTGAGGAACCGGAACAGGTGTCGGAGTTGTTGTTGGATTTGGAACCGGAGTCGTTGTTGTCGTCGGATTCGGTCTTGGCGCCGGAGTCGTTGTAGGATTCGGGCGTGGGGCCGGCATTGTCGTCGGATTTGGATTCGGTCTCGGAGCTGGAGTCGTAGTTGGATTCGGGCGCGGAGCCGGAGTTGTTGTTGGATTCGGGCGAGGCGCCGGAGTTGTCGTTGGATTCGGACGCGGATTCGGATTTGTGTTGGTCGTAGTCGGCTCTATCCAGCAATGCTCACTTCCGTCATCGTAGTACTCGCAAACCTGAGTCGTAGTTGTTGTCGTCGTTGTCGACGTTGGTTCTGTCCAGCAGAGTTGAGCGCCGTTTACGTATTCACAAACGCGTGATGTTCCTGAAGTTGGAGCTGGTTGCTCATAACAAGCCTGTCTTCCGTATCTGTCTGTCTGACAAACAGTTGTCGTGGTTGTTGGTTGCGTTCTCGGCTGACGCGAGTATGGAGATCCCGGGTAGCCGTAGTAAGTATCGTAATCAGGAAAACGCTCGTAATCGATGTCGGCAAATCCATCATCGACCACTTTAATACAACGGGCACCTTGCGGAAGCACGTACCAGACTTTCCAGTTCCGGCAAGCCTGCATGGCCTTGATACACTGAGGATCATTTCCCGCACGAACGGTTGCAACGTACTCACCGTACTCGCCGTAAAGTCCCATTTTGCAGGAAGCAGCTGAGGCTGCTGATGAAAGTGCCAGGAATCCGGCAAGAATCAAAAGTTTCATTGAGATCTCCATTAAAGTTTGGAGGCTTTTCTCAGATCGGGATCGGTTTGTGATGGGGAATTGTAAGAGTTACAAAAAGATTTAGCTGGTCTTGAGAAAAAAGAAGGGACCCACAAAGAGTGGGTCCCGAAGTGACTTAAAGAAGAGGATCAATGTTCACGAGCATCGCTGTACATGACTTCGCCGGAGTATTCCACCAGCCGGAAGTTGTGAGCTTCCGGAAAGGGGCGCCGTTCACAGAAACGTTCATCTCATCCGTCTGACCGAGGTTCATCGCGCTGAATGTACTCACACACTGGCGAAGAAGGTCACCGCGATCATTCGAGATAATCTGGAACGGTCTGTTTTCAAGAGTCCCGGTGATGCGATTCGTGTTTCCATACGTACGACCAGTCACACGCGCCTGTTGCTCGATGATCGAACAGATATCTGTGTCCGAATACCATCCACTTGTTGAGCGGGCAGCGTAGCGGCCATTATTGATCGTCACGAGAATTTCATCAACTGAACCGTATGTCGTTCTCACTGCTGAAAGACAGTTGATATAAAGTTCCGAAGCATCAAAGCCATTCATGCTCACGAGGCGATCTTCGATGAGAGCAGTGACTTCCAGCCCGTATCCCGGAGGAATCGGTCCTGGATTCGGATTCGGGTATGGGTTCGGATTAGGATTCGGGTACGGATTTGGTACCGGATGCGGATTAGGCACTGGGTACGGATTCGGTACCGGATAGGGATTCGGAACCGGGTATGGATTGGGCTGCTGAGATCCTACACGAACACAATCAGCGCGATTTAATAATCCCCGCAAACGGATCAGTTTTCTGCATTCTTTCATGCCTTCGAGGCAATCATCGCCGTAGCTGTAAGCGCGGAACGTATCGAGGCGTCTTCCCCGGAGGTCGACCATGTCGACTTCGCACATCTGGGCAAAGGCCGAGGCAGAGAGGGTTAATAGGGTTAAAACGAGGAACTTCTTCATGGGGCCTCCTTGGTGGCGAGGCGCGTTGTATCAGAGGTTTAGGGGGTTACCGGGCCATTTGAAGTTTTTACACGGTCCTTGGCATTCTCTTTGCTGACTATAATGCATAGGCAGTCATCACTCCGGATAAAAACACGGAATTTTGAAGGGTTAGACTGCACCAGGGGATAGGGTAAATGTATAGTTTTTCGACAGTATCAAAAAAGTATCCAGTTCTTAGACAGCTATCGCTGATTCTAGGACTGTTGGTGGCCTTGCCGGTTCTCGGGCAATCTTCCCCAACTTTCTCTGCTAAGAAAGCCGCTATTTCCCGCGGGCCGGCCAGCTATATCCCGGATGATGATGTGATCGTTAAGCCGATGGATAACGAACTCTCTTTTTACCAGCAATATGTCGCTTCCGATGAGAGCCAGGATGTCGTGAAATCCAGAAACCAGATGAAGGTCTGGAACGATAACCAGATCATGGCCAAGCAGTATGGAATTGATTCATCACTTGCCGGTTCTCCGTATTACGTTCCGACTCAGCAGGAAAAATGGGAGTACTTCAAGTCACGTTACATGCGTTACCTTCGTTCAAAAGGTGAGCAGCCACTGAAGAATATGCCACAGCAGTGGTACAACACTTATCGCGCTTCCAACGAAGTTGATACCATCGATGAGATGGAAGCTCGTTTCAAGAAGTCGAACGGATCAGCGTCTTCATCACAGAAAAATTTCCTTCCTTCATCGCTTCAGCAGAAAGAAGTGAATCTCTGGAAGCAGACCAAGTTTATCTTTCAACCACGTGTGGACCAGGGTCTCGTGATTGTCGGAATCAAAGGCCCGATCGCTTACGCCCGCGCCTGGGTAGGTGTGAACGGTCAGGCGGAATTTAACGTACAGAAATCGGTCGACTCCATTGGTCTCCGGGTTATGTTCAACTACTACGCTCAGAATGGTCGCTATTTCACTTCGATTGACCAGCGCTTGATGGAAAATGTTTATGCGCGTGCGACTAGTACCAAAGACCCACGGAAGGTGGGCGTCAATGGAAACGGCATTTATCAGGACGATTCCCTCATGCTGCTTTACGCAAAGTCGTTCTAAGGCCATTTTAACTAGCCGGAAAAATCCCCCAGATATAGACTACTGCCACTCAAATTTCTTTAAACTGGAGTAGCCATGAGTCTCTTTGAGAGCCCATTTTTCCAAGATGCGTTTTCGCAATTAGAAAGCGCCGGAATGACCATGAAGATGGATCCAAACGTTCTCGAGCGTTTGAAATATCCTAAACGTGCATTACAGGTTTCTGTTCCTGTCCGTCTCGATGACGGTACCGTGAAAGTGTTTGAAGGTTACCGCGTTCAGCACAATATGACTCTCGGACCAGGTAAGGGCGGAGTACGTTTTCACCCTCACGTCGATCTGTCTGAGACAGCAGCTCTCGCCATGCTCATGACTTTCAAATGCGCACTCGTAGGACTTCCCCTTGGTGGAGCGAAGGGTGGGATTAAGGTAGATCCGAACGATCTCTCCCGCGCAGAACTTCAGGCCCTCACTCGCCGTTATACGACAGAAATTTCCATGATCATCGGTCCGGAAAAAGATGTTCCTGCTCCGGATATCGGAACAGACGGACAGACGATGGCGTGGATGATGGATACTTATTCTCAGCTGAGCGGATACGCGATTCCGGGAGTTGTGACTGGTAAGCCAATTGCTATCGGCGGATCACTCGGTCGCGCAGAATCTACCGGTAAGGGTGTTGTTTTCTGCATCAACTTTGCCTATGAAAAACTCAATAAACAGATCAGCCAGGCAACGACAGTTTCTATCCACGGTTTCGGTAAAGTGGGTATGCCGGCAGCGATGGATCTCCACGCACAGGGTGCGAAGATCGTAGCTATCTCTGACGTCTCAGGCGGGATCTACAATAAGAATGGTCTCAACATTCCTCAGTGTGTGGAATGGGTAAGAGGAAAACGACTTCTTCGCGAGATGCCGGGCTGTGAGCATATTTCAAATGAACAGCTCCTCGAGCTTGATGTGGATATCCTAATCCCGGCCGCGATTGACGGGGTGATCACAAAAGAAAACGCTCCACGAGTGAAAGCTCGCATGATCGCTGAAGGTGCCAACGGACCACTAACTCACGAAGCGATTGATATCGTCGTGGCCAATGGCTGCTACGTTCTCCCGGACATTCTCGCCAACGCCGGTGGTGTGATCGTGTCTTACTTCGAATGGGTTCAGGGTCTTCAGATGTTCTTCTGGGATCTCGACACTGTTAATAAGAAACTTCACGACATCATGAAGCTCGCGTTTGATAAGGTCTGGAGGAACTCCGAGATCTACAATGTGAACCTGAAACAAGCTGCTTTCATCACTTCTCTTCAGCGCCTCGAAGGTGCGATGAGACTCCGCGGAATGTGGCCTTAAGACTTCCTTAGACTTATCCAGCTCTCTATCCATTAATTGGATAGAGAGCTTCCTCTTCTTCTATTTCCGATATATTTGATTTCCGCTTATATTGCCGCCCACACACAACGGGAGACAATATGAAACTCATCACACTTCTTTTCTTTTTTATCGTCACAAACACCTACGCAGCTGTTTGCAGCCCGGAGATGCAGGCCCTCCAGTACAACCGTCACGGATACCTCGAGCAGAAGACATCAAACTTCGATACGGGCTTCACTGTGCTTGAAAAGAAATTGATTCATAAAGTAGTAACCCTCCAGGATTACCTCTCAACCAACACGGCTGAGCAGTCTTTGGAAGATTTCGGCGGATCATCTGATGGCGAGATCGTTTACTTCAAAGTCGGCCGCAAAGTGATCGCAAAGGTTCACTACTGGCCGGGTGATAATGAGTACGGAGCGTACGTGGAAGTTGTCGGATCAAAAGTCCTGATTCACGCCACGATCGGTGACAGCGAGATCAGCTGCCTCTAAAACTAAGTCTTCCTTCGGGCCATGATTCACCTTAAAATGAACCATGGCCTTTCTTTTTTTCCTCATCTCATTCTCCTATGCCGGTGTGGTCCGCGATGATGTCACAGTCACGGACAAGGTGAATTTCTCCTGGAAAACCGTTTGTTCAAAAATGGTTGCGCACGAGTCTCCTCTGATTGATTTTGTCTCGGGCACTCAGATTGACTGCATGGGAAAGAAAGTGGACGTTTCAGATTTCTGTGAAAAGGAACTGGCCCACGATCCTTATTATCTCCGGGCTTTTGTGCTTGAGACTTCGAAAGAAGTTGTCTGCGAGAGTGGAAAGAAAGTCCTCTTTAAGTATCAATGCGTGAAGCTGACTGATAAACAATTCTGTGATCAGACTTCGGAAGTCAGCTGCAAAGAGATCCGTCATAAGCTCGCCAGGAGACTTGATATCGTTCATCATTCCTTCACGAAGAATGACAAAGGGATCAAAGAGCTTAATTGTTACTTTGAATCTCTTGCGCGGGATAAGAATGGAAGACTATAAAAAATTTCTCGCAGCAGATAAGAAGGCCCTCCTACTTTTTAAAGATCCCGTCGTCATTCCCGAAAAAACGAAAAATCTCACGCAGAGTTTAGTCTGGTCCATCATGGGACAACAGCTCTCGATCCAGGTGGCAAAAGTTCTGAACGCACGTTTCCTGGCCCTCTACGGAGGAAAATTCCCTTCCGCAAAGACGATCCGGAATACACCCTTTGAAACGATCCGCTCGATCGGCTTATCCCGTTCGAAGACTCAATACATCCACAACGTCGCCGAGTTCATCGATACAAGAAAAATCTCGATCGCCAGGCTCGACAAGATGACGGACGAAGAAGTGATCGAGCTGTTAACTGAGATCAAAGGAGTGGGACGATGGACGGTGGAGATGCTTCTTATTTTCGGACTGAAAAGGGAAGACGTTTTCGCCCTTGATGATCTCGGCATTCAGAAAGCGATGATTCATCTCTTTAAGCTCCATGATCTTGATAAGAAATCCCTCCGGATAAAAATGGAAAAGCTCTCCAGGCGCTGGTCGCCTTATCGGTCCTACATCTGCCTTCACATGTGGAGATTTTCCGGGTTTAAGCCCGCAAAATAATTCCTTCGCTGTTTCATTCACTTTTCATTTCATTGAGTTACTCAGTTCCAACCCGGCCATCTCTTTGCACCCCTGACAACGGAGGCATGACATGGAAACACAATTACAGACCTGTTACTTTACGAAGAAAGGCCCGACTCTCATCACTCTTTTCGGATACGCATCGAAGAGTGTGCCGGGGCTTGAGATCAATGGGCTCGGAAAATACGGAAAGGCGATCAAGGAAAAGATTGTCTACATTACCCGGACGAGGCAACTTCAAATTCCCCTGAAACGGTTCGTTCTGAACGTGGAACTCTCAGA
>CANGAC010000012.1 GCA_947451425.1 Bacteriovoracaceae bacterium
ACAACAATGATCACACCAATGACAATCCATGCGCGTCCATAATTACGGCCGCCGCCGCCGCCAAAGCTGGCACCCTGAGCAAAGCTCTTCTCCATGAACTTCTGCGCTTCAACAGAAGCTTGTCCTTCAGAGAGACCCTGCTTTTTCATCGCACTCATTAATGTGCGATATTCGTTGCGGGTCTTCTGATCAAGGAGGCTATTCTCCATATAAGCAAGAATGTCTGTTTCAGAGACACCTTCTGACTTAAGTGCAAGGAGGGAAATTTCTAATTCTTTTTCAGCATTCTGTTTAAAGTAAGCGTCGTTCTGATCCCATTCCACAGACATTTCGTAGCGGAACTTATTGAAGACCTTCGCGAGTCGGTCTGCTTTATATTTCGCATCTGTTGGTTTGTGTCTTGTCCATGTCTCTGCATACACCCCTTGAGGCATCACTGTTGTGATGAACATCGCAAGGATGAGGAAGAGACTGATTTTCGGTTTCACATTCATTTTTTTTCCACCTTTGTTTCGGTTGAGGGTTTAGCGTTCGGAAGAAACTATGGTCGACCCGAATTTGTGTCAATGAACCGGGTCTCTCGGGATACGGCACATAAAAAGCTGAGGGGTGTGACGTGAATTCTTCCCTAAGAAGTCAAGTGTGTGAGTCTGCAGATTATTTACACAGGGAGAGAGGGTTGCGGAACGAGCCAAGACACTGGCCAGCGCAGGCCTCTTAATACATAAAATATTTCCTAAAGGGGGGGAACGAATGAACTTATCTTCGACAAATACAAAGGATGCGTGACACAAGTCCATCGGCGAGTCACTATTAGTCATGGACCATTCGCTCTGCTGGATCCGGAGAGATCTTCGTCTTCACGATCATCATGCTCTTTCTGCTGCCCTTGAAAAAGGAACGACGACCGTCGTATTCGTCTTCGACACTCACATCCTGGATAAACTGAAAGATGAGGACGATCGCAGGATCACATTTATTCACGAGTCTTTGGTTGAAATCGAAAAAGAGCTGAACAAGAAAGGTTCTTCTTTGGTCGTCCTTTACGGAAAACCGGAAGACGAGATTCCGAAGCTCGCTGAGAAACTTAAAGTAAAAGCAGTTTTCGCCAACCGCGATTATGAACCTTACGCCAAGAAGCGCGATGAAACAGTCCGGAAGAAACTTGAAAAGGCCGGAATCGAATTCCACCAATATAAAGATAGTGTCTATTTTGAAAGCAGGGAAATTCTCACCGGCTCCGGTGCTGCCTACAAAGTTTTCACTCCTTATAAGAACAACTGGCTTCATCAGTTTGAGTCAAGCAGGAGAAGCATTCCCGAATATTCCTGCTCTCTGAAAAATCTGAGGAAGTTCGAGAATACCGAAAGCATTCTCGCCCAAGACTGGTTCAAGATCATCGGCTTCAAAAAAAATCCTCCGCTTCTCATAGGCGGGACAAAGATTGCGCTGAAGCGTCTTCAGGAATTCACCGATCGCATGGTTGACTATAAAGAGGCGCGAAATTTTCCGTCGGTTGATGGGACATCCTCGCTTTCTGTGTACATCCGTTTCGGGAATCTTTCTGTCAGGGACATGATTCGCGTCGCGATTTCAAAGAAGTCAGAGGGCGCGGCGACCTGGCTGTCAGAAATTATCTGGCGCGATTTCTACCAGATGATCCTGGATCAGTTTCCCCACGTGGCCGATGGATCGTTCAAACCCGAGTATGACAAAATAAAATATAGCGGAGAAGAAGCTCACTTTAAAAAATGGTGTGCTGGTGAAACTGGTTTTCCGATCGTGGACGCGGCGATGAGATGCTTCAACGAAACGGGTCTCATGCACAATCGTCTGCGCATGATTGTTGCTTCATTTCTCGTCAAAATTCTTCTGGTTGATTGGAAGAAAGGCGAAGAATATTTTGCGCAACACCTGCTCGATTTTGATCTCGCGAGCAACAATGGTGGCTGGCAGTGGTCGTCGAGTTCCGGCTGTGATGCTCAGCCCTACTTCAGGATCTTCAATCCCTATACTCAGAGTGAGAAGTTTGATCCGGAAGGGATTTTTATCCGCGAGTGGGTTCCGGAATTAGCAACACTACCGAATAAGAACATTCATCGCCCGGAAAACGTTCCTGGATACCCCACGCCCATAGTGAGTTATGAGCTAAATCGCCTTAAAGCTTTGAAGATGTATGAGGCGATAAAAAAGAGTTCCTGAATCGTTGCGTCAACTGTCAAACTTTCTTATTAAAGAACTGACAAGTTGTGCAAATTTGGTAGTCTAATTTCATTAATTTTTCAGTCTTTAACTCTTCTATATTTTATCCATTAAGGGAGATCTTTGTATGATGGCAGCAGCTGTTAATCATTACTTCGGTTCTTCCATCGGAAGAAAGCAACTCGTGGCCACGACTGGCCTTCTGTTGTGCGGATTTCTTGTGAGTCACCTCGCCGGAAACTTCTTTCTTCTTGTGGGCCCGAACGCTTTCAACCTCTATGCTCACAAACTCGAAGCGCTCGGCGGACTTCTCTTCGTCGTCGAAGGCATTCTCGCTGTGATCTTTACCATTCACCTGGGACTTGCGATCAAGCTCAACATTGAGAACGTCAAGGCCCGCGGAGGCGCAAAGAGATACGCGCTGAAAAAGAACACCGGTCGCGGAACAACGTTCATGTCGCAGACCATGCCATGGACAGGACTCATCCTTCTTGCGTTCGTCATCCTTCACATCAAATCTCTCAAGCTCGGCACTTACTACACGACCGTCGTTGATGGCGTGACGATGAGAGACCTTTACAAAACAACGATGGAATATTTTGTCAGCACTCCAGCGACAATCTGGTACGTCGTTGCGATGGTCGCCGCTGCTCTTCACACATCTCACGGATTCGCTTCTGCGTTTCAGTCGATGGGTTGGAACCACGGGAAATATTTCAAGAACGTAAAACGCATCGGTTATCTCTACGCGGTTCTGGTCAGCGGAGGATTTGCTTTCCTCGCTGTCTGGTGCCATCTGAAGGGAGTGTAATATGGCCATCAATCTCGATCCAAAAGTTCCCCAAGGCCCTCTTGAGCAAAAATGGGACAAGCATAAGTTTGAGTCCAAACTCATCAACCCCGCGAACAAAAGAAAGTTCACTGTTATCGTCGTCGGTACCGGTCTGGCCGGTGGATCTGCTGCTGCAACTCTCGCTGAGCTTGGGTACAACGTTCTCTCTTTCTGCATCCAGGATTCTCCCCGCCGCGCTCACTCGATCGCTGCACAGGGTGGGATCAACGGTGCCAAGAATTATCCTAATGACGGTGACTCGGTAAAAAGACTGTTCTACGACACCATTAAAGGTGGAGATTATCGTTCGCGTGAAGCAAACGTTTATCGTCTCGCCCAGGTCTCCAATAACATCATCGATCAGATGGTTTCCCAGGGTGTTCCGTTCGCTCGCGAATACGGTGGATACCTCGATAACCGCTCTTTCGGTGGATCTCAGGTTTCCCGGACGTTCTACGCCCGCGGACAAACCGGCCAGCAGCTTCTTCTCGGTGCCTATTCGGGCATGATGAAGATGGTCGCTAAGGGCAAGATCAAGATGTACAACCGCCGTGAAATGATGGACCTCGTGACGATCAACGGGAAGGCCCGCGGGATCATCGTGAAGAACCTCATCACTGGCGAACTCGAAAGATACGCCGCAGATGCCGTCCTTCTTTGCACAGGCGGATACGGGAACGTGTTCTACCTTTCGACGAACGCAAAACATTCCAATGCATCAGCAGCATGGCGCTGTTACAAGCGTGGAGCTGCTTTCGCAAATCCTTGCTTCACACAGATTCACCCGACCTGTATTCCGGTTCACGGTGACTACCAATCTAAACTCACTCTCATGTCCGAGTCTCTCCGGAATGACGGACGGGTCTGGGTTCCGAAAAAAGAAGGCGACAACAGAAAGCCTGCGGAAATCCCTGAAGAAGAAAGAGATTACTACCTCGAGCGCGTTTATCCTTCATTCGGAAACCTCGCTCCTCGAGACGTTTCATCACGTCAGGCGAAGTTCCGCTGTGATGAAGGAAAAGGTGTAGGTCCTACGAAGCAAGCCGTTTACCTCGACTTCCGGGATGCGATTAAGCGCGATGGCCGTGAAGTCATTGCAGGTAAATACGGAAACCTTTTCGAGATGTACGAAAGAATCACCGCTGACGATCCTTATAAGACTCCGATGATGATCTTCCCTGCTGTTCACTACACCATGGGTGGTCTCTGGGTAGATTACAATCTGATGTCGACGGTTCCGGGACTTCACGTGCTGGGAGAAGCGAACTTCTCCGATCACGGGGCTAACCGCCTCGGAGCTTCAGCACTCATGCAGGGTCTCGCCGATGGATACTTTGTTGCGCCTTATACTCTCGGGCATTACCTCGCTTCCACTCCACTGGAAAAAATCACAATCGAAGACAACGCGTTCAAAGATGCTGAGCAAGCAGTTCGTCTCCAGACCGATCGCCTCCTGAAGGTGAAAGGAAAGAGAACGGCAGACGATTTCCACAAAGAACTTGGCCACTACATGTGGGATTACGTTGGCATGTCGAGAAACGAAGCTGGTCTTAAAAAAGCGATTGATGGCATCAGAAAACTTCGCGAAGAATTCTGGCAGGACGTAAATGTCCCTGGAGATACCGGGAACATGAACCTCGAGCTTCATAAAGCAGCACGGGTTGCTGACTTCCTTGAACTCGGCGAACTCATGGCGCTTGATGCTCTTGAAAGAAATGAATCCTGCGGAGGTCACTTCCGTGAAGAATACCAGACCGAAGATAACGAAGCGAAACGTGATGACGAGCATTTCGCCCACGCAGCCGTGTGGGAATATACCGGTGCCAACTCAAGCCCTGTCCGCCATAAGGAAGAGCTTGTGTTTGAGAACCTGAAACTCGCAACACGTTCGTACAAGTAAGGAGCTAGATTATGTCAGCTGGAAATATGAATCTGAATCTTAAAATCTGGAGGCAGCCTACGGGTGCTGCTGAAGGAAAGCTTGTTGATTACCGTGTAGAAGGTGTTTCTCCGGATCAATCGTTCCTCGAGATGATCGATGTTCTTAACGATCAGCTCGTCCGCAAGGGTGAAGACCCGATTGCCTTCGATCACGATTGCCGTGAAGGAATTTGCGGAATGTGTTCGATGATGATTAACGGAAAGGCCCATGGTGGATACAAAAACACCACGACCTGCCAGGTTCACATGCGCCTCTATAAAGACGGCGATACCATTATCGTTGAGCCATTCCGTGCGAAAGCTTTCCCGATTGTGAAAGACTTAACGGTTGATCGCTCTGGCATTGATAAGGTGATGATGGCCGGTGGATTTATTTCCGCCAATACCGGGAATGCTCAGGACGGAAACGCTGTGCTCATTCCGAAGCCAATTGCAGATGAAGCAATGGACGCAGCTGCCTGTATTGGTTGCGGAGCCTGCGTGGCCTCTTGTCCGAACGGATCAGGAATGCTTTTCATGGGAGCGAAAATTTCCCAGCTGGCACTTCTTCCACAAGGTCAGCCAGAGTCTCCACGCAGATCCCTCAACATGGTTCATACTCACGACACTCTCGGATTTGGTAACTGTACGACTCACGCAGAATGCGAAGCGACCTGCCCGAAAGGAATTTCGATCGAGCACATTGCCCGCATGAACCGCGAGTATTTGAAGGCCGCCTTCACATACTATGAAAAATCCCGCTCTGAGGGCGGAGCTTAATAAGGAGTTTCTTGTGATGAAATCATTTGGCCTTATTGCCCTGATTCTCGTTTCACTTAATGCTTTCGCCGCCCGCAACTGGGTCCTCGATGGTTCACACACGACGGAAGTTGCTAACGACCGTGCGGAATATCGTGCTCTTCGCGCGAAATACCCGGACATCTTCATTCAGGAAATTGATGAGGCGAGATTTTATCGCGCCCAGGTTGATTCTTACGGCTGGAAGTACATCGGTAACACGACTTGTGAATCTGATGATCCTCGCCTTGAGACGATCACGCATTCCTCTTCCCTTTGCATGAAGACCGGAACACCGATTCCACTCTGTGCCTTCAGCCTCCGGAAATCTCCGAAAGATGAAGATCCTTGTCATAACTAAGAATAAGCGGGGCCGCTTTGTGCGGCCCTTTTTTTTATGATTCATAAACTTCTTCAACATCTGGCCTGGTTCTTTTTAAAGATACTCATTTCGACGTATCGCTTTGAAACTGTCGGTGACGAGCATCGTGAGGCCGGGACAAAACTTCATCCCGAGGGTGGTCAGCTCATCGCCTGCTGGCATGAGCACATGATTGCGTTTCTCTCAGCGCATGCGCATGCGTTTCCCTATCTCGCCATGGCCTCACGAAGTAGGGATGGCGATTACGCCGCCTTTCTTACGAAGAAGATGGGATTTACTCCGGTGCGCGGCTCTTCTCGCAAACGCGGGAAGGACAAGGGCGGGAAAGAAGCACTGGAACTTTATATTCAGGAAATATCCCGCGGTGGACGCGGCGGAATTACGATTGATGGTCCGCGGGGCCCGCGCCATGTCTGTAAACCCGGCATCGTCCAGATTGCAGAGAAAACCGGAGCAGCGATTGTTCCCGGAACGTCTCTGGCGAAACATTATTACGCATTTAATTCCTGGGATAAATTCAAGCTTCCCCTTCCCTTCACCCGCATTCGTCTTGCCTATGGTGAACCCATCATCATTCCGAAGGGAAGTTCACAGACAGAAATCGCCGTCTTCTGCAGACTTGTGGAAGAGAAAATCGAAGAGCTCGAAGAAAGAGTGAAGTGGTAGGGTCGTCTCCGGCTCCTGACCATAAAAAAACCCCGCCATCCAGCGGGGTTCTTAGGGGGACTTGAAAAGGCCTAGGGGGTAAGCCCGTTCAGGTTTTTATTGAAGTAGACCCTCTCCCGCCAGCGGATAAATCACGCAGGCAAAAAAGAGAAAAAGTAAAATTGCTTGTTTGAAGACCATATTGGCACTCCTTAGTTAGTTCCGATGTAGGGTTTTGCAAGAAGCTCGCCTGCACTCTTATGAATAGTTTCCGAAGTTTACTGAAGGGCCTTGTGGACACTGGTGTCGTCCTGCTCCTGTGAAAACTTTACCATGTCCCCTGATCCCTCTATGATAACTGGATGTTCAAAGCAGTTCTCCTTCTCATCATCGCCATGTGCTCCATTCAAGGTGGAGCAACCATGGCCAAGCAAATTTTCCCGATCCTCGGACCGGCCGGGACTTCTGCTCTTCGCCTGTTCTTCGCCACTCTCATTCTCTGGGTGGTGTTTCGCCCGTGGAAAGCGATGGTCACATCGGCTCAGCTGAAAAAACTTTCCGTCTACGGCACCTGCCTGGGACTCATGAATCTTTCGTTCTACTACGCCCTGGAAAGAATTCCCTTAGGTCTGGCGGTCTCCCTGGAATTTACCGGGCCTCTTGCCGTCGCGATTTTTACCTCGAAAAAGAAAGTGGATTATCTCTGGGCCGTGCTGGCAGGTTTGGGAATTTATCTCATTCTTCCGTCGTTGGCAGGGGCCGACTCTCTTGATCCCGTCGGAATTGTTCTCGCTGTCGTCGCGGGTATTTTCTGGGCGGGATACATCCTTTACGGAAAGAAGGCCGGGAAAGATGTGGCCGGCGGTCTCGCGGCAACCTGGGGAATGACTTTTGCTGCCGCCGTCGTGATTCCCGTGGGACTGTTTACCTCTTCTGAAAAACTTTTTTCTCTGGAAATTCTTCCGTTCGGAATCGGTGTGGCGATTCTTTCGAGTGCCTTACCTTACACGCTGGAAATGATTTCTCTGAAAAAAATTCCCACGAAAACTTTCGGCGTCCTCATGAGCCTCGAGCCGGCGATCGCTGCCTTCATGGGACTGATGTTTCTTCACGAACGGCTCACTCTACTCCAGTGGTTTGCCATGGCCCTGATCATGATCTCTTCTTTGGGAAGCTCACTGACTGCGGAAGAATCTTAGCGGATAATCTTGTTCTTTATCAGGTAGTCAGTCAGGGAATTAATCTCAACCATCGAGAGATCTGAGAAGAGGCAAAACGCCCGCTGGTCTTTCGTCGTGCTGTCTCTTCCTAAAAGGGACGATGCCTTATAGGTTTCGTGACAGACATCTGACCCCGGAGCACCTACGAAGCGGAGATTTTTTGTCACTTCCTTCATTTCAATCGTCTTATGCGCATTGATCGTCTTAAGGGCCTTGCAGTTTTTCTGGCACCCCTTAAGAAGAAGTCCGTCCTTCCTTTCGAAATAAACGAGATTCCCTTCTATCAGGTAAGTTTCCGCACAGGCAGCGAATGAGATGAGGAGAAGAAGAACAAACTTCACGGGACTCTTCTCGCAAAGCTCATCCC
This sequence comes from Bacteriovoracaceae bacterium, assembly GCA_947451425.1. GTDB lineage: Bacteria > Bdellovibrionota > Bacteriovoracia > Bacteriovoracales > Bacteriovoracaceae > Peredibacter. Next base: position 8,367 of record CANGAC010000012.1, read on the forward strand.
ATCAGACTCTGTGAAGACTTCTCTTTCACTGTGCCAGTTGGAAGAGCCAGACGCAGAATCGCGGATGAGTACCTGGCACGCCCGGCTCGCAGAATCATAGCGGAAACCAACGATCGTATTCACGTGTCCCCCTCCCGCAGGCATGGGATACGCACGTCCTACAGGAATTCCCTGAAGAAGAGTATCTGTGATGAGAGTTCTTACTGCGGTCATCCTGGTGGCAATCGGAGTGCGCTGTCTTTTAATCATGTTGAACTGGTTGTCGTCACAGGTAAAATCGGAAGTTGGTCGTGAACGATTTTCTGGATTGAGGCAGGACGGAGCAACCGCCAGCTGAAAGACATCGGCCATGGGAATGAGATTTCCCTGTGGATCAAAAAGTACATTCGTGTTGAGACCGAGAGCACCCATCGAAGCGACGACAGGTCCGACAGTATTCAGGAAATCGACTCCGGGATAAAATCCACTTGAGCAGAAGCTCAGGAAATCTGCTTCACTCTCATCTGCTCTACCCGAAACGAAACGAAGAAAAGTCAAAGTCGCGGTAATTTTCTCGCGGAACCGCGGGGCACTCATCTTCTCTGTCATCTCCGCGATAAACCGGTCACGGTAATCATTGGCCGCTTCAAGGAGATTCAGGCGCCTCAGAGTCGGTGTCATCGCCTGCATATAAACGTCATGGATTTCTGAAGGCGTTTTATTCTGAACGATCGCCTGGAATACGCGTGGTTTGGCGGCATTCAAGGCGGCCTGATAAATCGTCTCGCCGCTTTCCCCTTTCGCGAGCCCCGGGGGATCCTGGAGATTTTTGAACGCGCCACCATTTAAAAACTGAACGTCAGTTCCTGGGAATGGGAATGTAATGAGCGGATTATTCCTCATGCCTTCAATCGCCTGCGAAAGTCTGGGTAGAAGAGCTGCTCCAACCGGTGAAGTTTGAACAGCATCACGTCTGGCAAAAAAATCTCTGAGAGCTGTATTGATACTGGCCTGGGCCGTATAGGGATGAGCAGAAAGTCCCATGAGGTTTTCAATTCCCGTGCGTTCACCGGTTTCCAGCGGAGCTCTGGACTGTACGCAGAAGCCGCGAGTTCTTACTTCTGCCAGGGCCGGACAGATATTTCCACTATCAAGACCTTCCGAAGCCAGCCTTCCTTCTGCGCGCTTAAATCCCAAAGCGAGATCGAGGTACGAAGCATTGTCACGGCCGCCCGAAATCCCCAGAAGGACGTTCCGGGAAACATTGGCGTAACAGGTTCCGATTCCGTCCTGGTTATCCTGAGGAACTCCAAAAAGCGGACCACGGATCGTGGCACCGGGAAAGGGAGTTTCTAATTCCAGGTTAATGGTGGGAGTGGAAGGACTACAGCGATGGTAGGCCTCATTCTGCGCAAAAAGAGTTGTTGAGATGAGGGCCAGAATTAAGTATTTCATAGGAATTCTGATCGGTTGTTTCACTGGTTTCATTTAGCTTATGAGCTGTCTAAACTTTCGACAGATAGCTTTTACAGGTTACGCTCTCAAGACCTCTGAAAATGATAAATATCCCTCTATGAAAACATTCATCACCTTGCCTCTTCTGACCCTGAGTCTTTCCGCTATCGCTCAGACTGCTCCCTACTCTTTTGAGAAGCTGTCTGAGACCAGAAAGACGGTCACTCTTTCCGAACTCTCACTCGAGGAGAAAAACCTCGTGATTGATCAGGCGAGAATCATCCTGAAGGATCTGTTTGTTCATCGGGACCTGAAGCTTCAGCACTTCGGACCGGACGCAGATCCCCTTCCCTTTCTGCTTGATCTGAAAAACCGCGCACAGAATCTTTCGACCATTTCCTTTCACCGGGAAATGCTGAAGGCCTTCCAGAAAATGCACGACTGGCACACGACTTACCAGATGCCGAAACCCTACCAGTGCTACCGCACTCTCCTTCCCATTGCTTTCAAAGCAGTGAGAGATGAATTCGGGAACGAAGTCATTGGAGTTGATTCCGTTGTCCCGAATCCGGAAGTAAAAAAACTTCTTCCGGAAGGTCTTGATCTCAAGGCCGGTGATATTCTCGTCAAATATAATGATGTAGATCCACAACAAATCATTGCCCGAAATATGATTCGTGTTCACGGAGCAAACCCTGCAGCTGTCAAACGCGATTCCGTTGGTCTTCTTGGATGGGTCTCTCAGAAATATAATCTTTTTCCGGAACAAGACACTGTCACTGTCACACTGAAAGCAAAAGACGGTACGGAAAAAAACTACACTCTCCCGTGGATTACCCGCGGAGATAATAAATGTCTTAATCCCGAGCAAAACAGTGGCGTGACTGAAGGTGAGAAAGCAGAAAAAGATTCTCAGAATGAATTCAACCAGATGTTCCGGAAGCCAAGGAAACTCTCACGTTTCAAGGGTCCGGGTGACCTCATTGAATCAAAAGATCCGATCCTTAAATATAAAGTTTTAAGAAATGAATTCGGTTCATTCGGTTACCTTCGTCTCGAAAGTTTTGTTCCGGAAAAACTCTCAAGCCAGGAACTGGTTATTGAGATCAAACGCCTTCTGAACGGTCCTCTCGCAGAAGGTGACGGACTTATCATTGATATTAGAAGTAATGGTGGCGGATATATCTGGATCGGGGAAGCGATGGTTCAGCTTCTGAATCAGAGAAATACAGTGCCACTTAATTTCCTCCTGAAGAACTCTGAGACAAATAAATTTTTCTGGGAAACTTCCGGTCCAACGGATCCTTTCACTGTGGAACTGCGGAAAGCGGACTCCGAGGGTCGTGCTTATTCAACTCCTATTCCTTTGAATCCGGCCGCCGGACTCAACAGCATGGGCCAGTTTTTCATGAAACCAGTTGCAGTCTTCATCAATGCCGGCTGTTATTCAACCTGCGATATGTTCTCAGCATCAATGCAGGATCTTGGTGCAGGAATTATTGTCGGAGAAGATTCAAACACTGGTGCCGGTGGAGCGAATAACTGGAATCACCAGACAATCATGAACAGTCTTCCGGAAGGAAAGAAAGGCCCGTTCAAGCCTTTACCTGGTGGTCTCAATATTGGTTTCTCTTTCCGACAGACAATCCGTACCGGTCTCCACACTGGCGAGTTTATCGAAGACACAGGTGTGAAAGCCGATATGATGGTCGAAGCAACAACTGACGATCTTGATACGAGTGAAGCTCAGCTGAGAAAGATCAGCCGAAGGCTCGCTGAAGAAGCTCTCAAATTCCGTTCATCGGTAAAAATCGAAGGAATGTCTTCGATTGATGTCAAACTCAACGAACGCCCGTCAGTCAAAATGAAATGGGAAAATACTGACGCCATAGATGTACGCGTGAATGGCATTGTGAAGGGAACCATCGACCTGGAAAACTCGCAGACTGAAGGCAGAGATGTTGTCATCCCTGATTTCGTCTCAACAGCTACTCCAGCGAACAGCTTTGTAGAGCTTCTTGGAAAATCTGAAGGAAGCCGTGTCTGGAGGAAAGTCCTGAACATCCGGACCGTTCCGGAAAGCATTGTCATCGGAAAACAAAAGCCGCTTATAATGGATTTTGAATCCACCATCAGTCCTCTCGTTGTTTACAATATCAATTCACCTGCTGAAAATGGCTGGCTGCCGAAGAATGGAGAGCTGAAAGTAGGCGGTGGCGATGAGTACGATCCGAATGTGAACACGAAAGCCTCACTTTTTGCCACAATCAAAGATAATGTCGAACTTTCTTTCCAGGCAACAGTGAACTCAGAAAAAGATTTTGATAAATTCTCAGTAAGTATCTTTATGGATGGGTTCGAGTTGGAAACCTTGATCGAAGGTATTAGCGGAGATATTCCGACGAAGAGCTACAACTTTGATCTTACCCGATACAAAGACCAAAATGTGGAAATCCGCTTCGCGTTTGAGAGTGACAGTAGTGTTCAGGGCGCTGGCGTAAAAATCGACAATCTTTCTATTAAATAATTACGAACGGCAAAGGTCCTTCATCATGGTGAAGGGCCTTTCCATTTCCTCATAAATTCCCTCAAAATCAGAACTCTTCTCAAATTCTTCGACTTTAAAATACTGACGCTTGATCGAACGACCAAAGCTTCTCTTCCCGGCGAGATTACACTCATGCAGGTGAGCGTAGGCAAAGAGATACTCTCCCGTCCCTTTCGCCATGTCCTGCTTGAGATACTTTAAATTCTGGGCAATGAATGTCTTCTTTACCTTATCCACCGCTCCCACCATGGAACAATCTCCCCAGGAAGAAAGAAACTGGGATGAGGAAATTCCCACGTTCGACACGATGGTCGACATGACTTCCAGAATTCCTCCGCCCTGGCCACTTACCGGTTGCGAGAAGCTGCAGCGCTGCCAGTTAAAGGCATAGGCCTGGGAAGAAACAAGAAGAGAAAGAAGAATAAGAATTTTCATGGAATTAGTTTCGGCGGGAGAACTGAGATCGGCAACAAAAAAAAAGGCCCCCTTTCGGGGGCCCTCGGAACTTACTTCTTTTTGACTTTGATGTTCTCATAGAGCTTCTCAGTCTGAGGCTTCTTCGCGTTCAGGATTTCGCCCTGAATTTTCGAAGGAATTTTCAGATTAAGCTTCATCTTCGGAGATGTTCCGAAGAGACCGCCACCGAGTGATCCCGTGATAAGACCTGTGAGGTTGAGAACGAGAGCGTCTTTGTTATCCACTTTCGTTACCTGAACTTTCTCAGCAGGGTAAGCGCTCTGGAGTTTCGCGATTTCTGCCGACTTGTGAGTCATGAGGAAATCCAGAGTACCAGCGCGGACTTTCCCAGCTTCTGAAGGAAGACCCTTCGCAAAGATCACAGAGAGGAGGCTTGTTTTCTTCTCAATCGTCGCAGATTCGATGACCGGGAATTCTACAACTTCTGCTACAGCTTGCTGGAGTTCGATCGCGATTTCTCCGTCAACCTTGATTTCTTTTTCACCTTCAGCGCGGATCTTCGCAGATTTTGTTTTCATGATCACGAGCATTTTTGGCTCAGAAGTGAGTTTGATCATTGGAACGAACGAGTCACCTTTGGCACTTGGAACGAGAGAGACGAGAGCCCCGAATTCTTCAAGAAGACCATTTGACTTGAAAGTAACGTTCATAGAAGCAGAAACTTTCTTCTCGATTTCTTTGTCTTCGTATTTCGTTTCAGTACAAGCGTATGATTCAGTTCTGTAAGCAGTCTCGTTTCCGCAGACTTCTTCAGAGTAAGGAACCTGTGAACATTCGTTGTGAGCAGGGATCGTGTGACAAGCTTGTCTTGGAACGTTTTCGCATTCCTGATCAGAGTAAGAAACCTGACGACAGATCGGATCACCTTCAACCTGGCGACACTGAGTTTCGCCGCCTACAGTACGACAATCCTGACCACCACCGACGTCGGCACAAGTTTCTCCCCCGCCGACAGTGCGACACTGCTGTTCGCCACCAACTGTGCGACAGTCCTGTCCTCCGCCAACTTCACGGCAGGATTCACCACCACCGACTGTGCGACACTGCTGATCTCCACCGACTGTGTGACAAGATTGTCCACCACCGACAGTTGTACAGTGCTGCTGACCATCCGGACGTGTGTTACAAACTTCCCGAGTTGGTCTTTCTACGCAAACTTCTCTTGAAGGAGTTGTTGAACATTCCTGGCGAGAAGGATTCGGCGTACACTCACGACGGCCTGGACGATCGGTACAAACCTGTCTCGTTGGTGAAGTCGAACATTCCTGTCTGGTTGGGATTTGGGTACAAACTCTGCGGGAAGGACGATCGGTACAAACTTGTCTGGTAGGAGACGTCGAGCATTCCTGGCGGCTTGGTCCGCGGGTGCACTCTTCGCGGTAGCGGGTTACGCTATGGCACTGGCGATCGTATTCGGTATTACATTCCTGATCAGCAGGAACGCGAACGCATTCTTCCCTGTATCTCGTGACATCATGACAGGCATACGTCTGATACGGAACCTGACGCGTACACGTACTAGGAACTTCGCGCGGAACCTGACGGATCACTTTAATGACCTGTTCAAATTTCACGGCCTCAGCATTTTGACCATTGAACTTGAGCGGGCCTTCAAGGCCAGCTGCAAATGAATTGAGAGACACGGACAATAGCAATACGTACGTCGCGATTTTGCGAACCATAGTGACACTCCTTGTGCATTTATTGGATTCTTGAGCAATTCCATGCAATTAAATGGCCAAGAGAAAATCTATAGATTTTACAAGCTTGATGCGGGACGCAATGTTACCGGTGTATATGTGGCCATTCGATTTTTTCATTCAACAGGAGTCAACATGCGCTCACTTCTTCTCGCTTCTTTTTTCCTTTCAACAGCAACCATGGCGTGTCCGGATCTTTCTGGAACCTACGCGACCTGCAAAAATAAAGCGGGAGAAATCACTGATACCAATCTCGTGATCACTCAGGCCGTCAGAGCTGATGGCGTGACGGTTTACACGACGACATCTACTGACCAGGAAACTGGTGAGCGCGTTACGGATGATCTGGTTGCTGACGGGAAAGAAGTTTCTTCGACGTCAGCTGAGCAGGGAATTGAGATCACAACCCGTGAAACAACTTCGTGCGAAGGTGACGCCGTTGTGATGAACGCAGCTTTCGATATCCAGGGTCAGAACATCGGCGAAATCCGGATTTCCGTAAATAAAGAAGGCGCAGTCATGATGACCCGCTCGAGTGGTACAATCTTCGGCGAATCTGCTGACGACGAAACCGTTTGCGAATAATCCCCCAACTATAAGAGAGCGCCCTTTCCGGGAATCCGTGAAAGGGCCAACTTTCTCTTACTTCGTTCGACTTCCTCCCCCCTGAGTGGTCAAATTTCTCCATTCAACTTCATAGGAGAAATTATGCGCACTCTCGCACTGGCCACACTTCTTGTTTCTTTCAGCTCAATTGCTGCGTGCCCGAATCTCGCTGGCACATACGCCACTTGCCGTTCTACGACTGGCAATATCGGCGGATCAACTGAACTCGTCGTCACTCAGAAAATTGAAAACGGAGCGACGATCTACACACTCACGTCTGTGGATGATGAATCCCACGAGCGCGACACTGACGAAATGATTGCAGATGGAAAAACACGCTCTGAAACTGCCAATGACCCGAACTACGGTGAAGTGAGAGTTTCTATTACTTATAAATGTGTTGGGAACAAGCTCGTAGGAAATGAAAACCTGGTTGTTCAGGATTCACCATTCCTTGATCTCAATCACGAGACAACAAAGTCCGGCAACACACTGACCAGAAAATATACGGGAACAGTAGTGGGTGAGCCGATTAACGATACGCTGATTTGTGAGTAAAAAAAAAGCCCCTCTTACGAGGGGCTTTTTTTATTCGTCGCAAAGAATTGTTGTCTGGGTGTTGTTGGCCGGATCCATGATGTGCCCTTCAACCTTCGCTTCGGTTGAACAGGTTTTCAGAATCACGTGAAGTCCATCCGCCTCACCTTCAAGTCTGGTTTGTTTTCCCATGTTGGCGCATTTCACTCTGAGTTTTTCGAGCGGAATGGAAACACTTCCGTTGATCGTGAGTTCGCCATCGGTCAGGTGGAGTGTCTGAATACCAGCGATGTCACCGTTTTTTACTCTACAGTTCATGTCCGAAATCGCGAACGCTTTCGACGTAAGAACTGACAAAATAACGAGTAAAACGACAGCACCTGATAGCTTCAACATTCCCTCCTCCTTCATGTGGTACGGAATATCTCATTTGTAACATGTGTGATTTAACCATGTAAGAAGTGCATTTTGGCACTCAGGCAGATTTTTCTTCTGCTAAATGATCGAATTTGCATGCCTCCTTTCTGGTCAAAAAACACAAAAAATCTTACTATGAGCTCACACTATGATCGTTTACGACAACACAACACTCGCTTTCATCCAGAAAGCGGAGCAAATGCTCCGGGAAATCCTGAAGGACGCGGGCCTAACCGTCAGACGTTCAAGGTTTCTGTGGAAGAATTATCTGTACCCGATTCACGTGGTCGTCTTCGAGGGAAAAGAGTGGGGACACTTCAATGCTCCCTACTTTCAGATCGGCCTAAATAGAAGACTCATCTGGTCCGCAAAAGATTCGGTCGTGAGAGATATTCTTCGCCACGAACTCGCGCACTATCTCACCCTTCTTGAATACGGCGATTCTCGGCCGCACGGTAAAGAGTTTCACGAAATCTGTGAGCGCTTCGGCTTTCCGGAATCCGTGAGTGCCGCCACCATGAACCTGGAAGTGGAAAATCTTTCGAAAGAAGGAGATCTTCATTCTGAGAAAGTTCTCGAGAAAGTAAAAAAACTTCTCTCGCTCGCTCAGAGTGCCAACGCTCATGAAGCTGAGATCGCGACCTTAAAAGCGAACGCTCTCCTTCTTCGCCATAATCTGGATTACGTGGATAAGGTCGAGACCCTTTACCTCGATCGCCTGCTCGTCCGGAAAAGAAAAGACGATAAGCTTACCGCCATCTACGAAATTCTCCGCCACTTCATCGTGCGTCCGGTGATCTCGATGGGTCGCGGAACTGTTTGCCTTGAGGTCACCGGGACGAAAACCAACGTCATGCTCGCCCGCTACGTCGCGGAATTCCTCGACCGGGAACTTGATCACCAATGGGATCTGGCCAGGAAAGCACACGATCTCTCGGGCCTTCGGGCGAAGAATTCTTTCTACCTCGGTATGGCCCGCGGTTTTGATGAGAAGATGAAAGGTGTGAAAAAAGAATTCTCTGCCGATGACCAGAAGGCCTTAGTGAAAGTCGAAGAAAACCTGGAAGCCCAGATCAGAATCATCTACCGGCGTCTGGGAACAGTTTCCTCTGGCAGACAGACCGATGGCCTTGCCTCAGAAATCGGAAAAGAAAAAGGCAGAAATCTTTCCATCCGCCATGGGGTTGAAGGAAAAGTTAAAAATTTATTCTTAGGATTTACCAAATGACAATGAATCAAAACGCCCGCACGTCCCTTCTCGCCGGGACCGGCCTTCTCGCTCTGGCGGTTCTCATCGGCGCATTCGGCGCTCACGGACTCAAGGCGATGGTCACTCCGGAAAAACTTGTGACGTTTGAAACGGGTGTCCGCTATCACTTCTACCACGCCTTCGGATTAGTCCTCCTGGGACTCTATCAGCTTCACTCAACTGCTAAGCTCAAGGTCGCGCATTACGCCTTTATCGCCGGCATCCTGCTCTTTTCCTTTAACTGCTACTTCTACGCCGTCTCAGACGTGAAAGTCTTCGCGATGATCGTTCCGGTGGGAGGAATACTGTTTGTTGTGGGATGGATGAATTTCTTCTGGAAGATTCTGAAAAACTAAACTTGCTTAGCTTCTGAGCCAAACATCCACTTATGCTGTTGCCCGATGACCCGGAAAGGTAATCCGAAGTCTTCGTTCATTTTCACCACGGCCTGGAATCTCTGCATGGGGAATTTTTCTTCGGGCTCGTAGCAAGGTGTGAGACACCACGGAACAACCGGGCCATTATTTTTCTTCACGAAATGGAAAGCATCGAACACCGTCTCGAAATCTTTCTTGTCCGCAACGACCGCTTTGACCTGTGCTTTCGTTCCGTACTCGTTCACGAATCTCAGAAGAAGCTCAGGGCTCGTCCGGACTTCTGTTGAAGGTGTCTTCACATCGTAAGAGATGAAGTCGACCATATCGAAAACATCTTTCACGATCCGCGTACCGGCAGCTTCGATGTTGATGTAGTAATTGCGCGCTTTAAGTTCTTTAATGAGTTCAATCAGCGACGGAATGTGCGACGGATGAAGTGGATCTCCGCCCGTGATCGAAACGCGCTTGATGATGTCCTGAGAAAGCACTTCGACTTCTTCCATCACTTCATCAAGGTTCTTCGTCGTCGCCGGATCGAAATCCCAGGTTTCTTTGGAATCACAGTTCACGCAACCGATGTGACAGCCCTGAAAGCGCACGAAGATCTGGGGAATCCCGATATGGATTCCTTCGCCTTCGGTGGCACGGTAAATGGAGTTAATCAGAAGGGTCGTCATGGGGACGCATGCTACCATAGGGGGAACAGGGGGTAAACACAGGGATTTCTTCGGGAAAGTAGGGAGTAAATTTTACAAACGCTCTCAAGAAAAATACACTAAAAAGGCTTCTGCCCTACAATGATGAGGTCAGAAAACAGGTGCTTATGAATTCCACTTTCCTGCTTATTCTCCTCTCCTTAACCGCCCTAGTTGGTTGCGGGGAAGATACGGGCTCCCGCCGGAGGCCGCTGGAAACTGTCACCCCTCCTATCACCGAAGATGATACGTTCGTCTTACCTTCTCACCTTCACCGGACAACGGGTCTTTCTGTTCTCACCACAAAACAGGAAATTGACGAAATACTTGCAACCTCACTTCCTGTTGGTTACCGCACGATTCCTCTCATGGCCCTCGACGACGAAGGCACTCCTGATAAAAACGTCCGCACCAGAACATCTCTCGGAAGACCGATGGCCAATTGTGGGATGACTGCGGGGGCGACTGTCAGCGCCCGCATCACAAATTGTTCAACAGTCAACGGAACCACGGCAATGTGGGATAGCTCAAATGGAGCTGCCGGCGAATCAACGTGGAGACTTGTAACGAAAGACGGTTCGCAGGAAATCTGGGCCGACATCCGCACGGGCCATCTGTGGTCAGACGTGATGGATGATTCCACTAACTGGTGCCAGGCCTCAGGGAATAAAACCAAAGAAGACGGCGCTGCCGTGAATTGCGAAGCAGCTGCCGTAGACGTGACCTGTGTAGGAAAAGCGATCATGGGGCTCACGAACGTGAAATGGCGACTTCCGACACGGAATGATTTTCTTCAGGCCGACATCAATGGCCTTCGTTTTGTTTTAAAAATTTCCAGTCTCACTGGCTTCTGGACTGCGACCATGAACTCAAAGGCCACTACCCGGAATGAGGCGTGGGTCTACCATCAGGAACAAGGCACTCTCGACAGTGCCGTTCTCACAGAAGATCGCCAGGTCCGCTGCATCGGTGCGGCCACTTTCTGATGAATTTCCACGAACGCTACGAAACGATCATGAAGGGTCTCGCTCAAGGCCACCGCGGACTCGTGCGCTTCAATAGTGATGAGACGAGAGATCTTGAAGAACTTCTTAAAACTAAGCTCGCCGAAAAAAATCATCCCGATTTAGAGAAAGTTTTGTGCCTGATTGAGCATTCCTCTCTTCCCCACCAGGGTTTCGAGAAGGATCTGCTGTCAGCTCTTAATTCCGATCTCCCTGATCCTTTAATTATTTTTGCGTTGAACGCTGCAAGGAAACACATCCTCCAGGCGCGCTTCAACAAGGGTAACCGGCTGGAATATGAATTCCTCGAGACCCTGAAGAAGCTCCTACACAGGAAGAATCCGGAAGTCGTCGAGTGGACTCTCCGGACGATCGAGGAATGCGGCAATCAGGGTGTATATTTTCTGCAGGAATTTGATAAAATAAGACCAGCACCATGGAAGTGGTTTAATGCCCATCAAAGGGCCGTGAGAGAGATCATCACTCTCCTCGAACGTCGCTGGAGGCGATTTGAAACCCCTGAATCACAACAATCCCGAAGAGGCCCTTAAGCTCATCCGCGAAATGGAAAATCTGGCAGGACTTCCTGCTTACGATCTCGAAGACCGCGACGATATCAAAGTGAACATCCGCTTAAATGAAAACGTGGGGCCTGCCCGCTTCAAGCCCGATCCGCTCATCCCCGGTGGCTTCATGGCCAACAGTCTCACCATCCGCGCGATGAAGCCGGATATTTTTGTTCTTGGAAATTCAGTGGATGAACTTGTCCGCGACTACGATTGCCAGTGCGGAGAGCAGTTTGATCTCCAGTTTTGGAAACTCTGCCCATTCTGCGCACGTGACATAAAACCAGAATGATTATTGTTCAGAAGTTCCACTCACTCCATGAAATAGATCCGGAATTCATTCCGAGTATCGAGCTCCTTTTAAAAGAAGAAGTCCCGAATTTTCATTTCATCGAACGCGCCCAGGATGGTTCACCGGAAACGGATCTCTACACGTACTTTGTCTTCTTTGGTCCCACTCAGAACACTCCGATTGGTTTCGGCCAGGTTTGTCTCCGGAAAGTTCCTTCAGAAAATTTCCTGACGTTTGGCCAGAAGATGGCCTTCTGGAACAAGGATCATACCCACTGGCGCCAGGCGATCTGGAACGTGTTCGGTGGAAACAGCGGTGTTTGTCTTTTCCAGTCGAAGTTTAGCCGCTCGGGGCTCGAGAAGATGCAGGAAATCATCTTCGATTACGAAACAAGAAAAGATATCGTGGCCCAGGACATTCATCTCTTAAATGGAGTGCAGAACTTTAAGCTGAAAAACTCCTCGCCTATTCTTTCGCGGCAGAGATACGTTCTCGAATCGCTTCCGAAGGACGCAAAGACCTATCAGGATTATCTCTCTCAGCTGAAGCCGGATACGCAGAAAGAACTGAAAGCTGAGTGGAAAAAAATCGTCGATGCAGGTGGTGTCAACGTCGGTGACTATCCCCTGCCGGTTGAGAATAAGGAATTTCCCTTCTCCAAAGAAGAGTTAGCACTTTGGGCTTCCTGGGGCGCAACCATCCTGACGTTTGAAAAAGAAAAAAAAATCCTTGGCTGCCTCCTGATGGTGCCGGGTCTCGAAGGAAACACTTTCTTTGAACCATTTCCGTTTGAGCCCGGGGGAAATGCCGTCGTGAGTGACCAGATGTACATCCAGTACGCTCTCTTAAAGTTCCATGACATGAAAGAGGCCCGCCGCTGTCACATCCTGAAAGGCGGAGCGAAGCTCACCTTTACTGATAAAGAAGAGCTGCCGTTTTTTACCCGGATGGGTTTTCACACGAAAGAAATCTCCGAAGTCTTCTATTCCAAACTTGAAGGCTTAACGGTCCCGGTATGACGGATTCAGAATGGATCCTGTCGGTGGTGGATTCGTTTTACGAGAAAGCGAAATCCGACGTCCTCATTGGTTACCATTTCCGGAACATCAAAGATTTCGAAGAACATATTCCGAGGATCGCGTCCTTCTGGGATCTCCAGTTATTGGGAAACACCGAACGGACTGTCACTCATCCCTTCGACCTGCCTAAACTTCATCTCGCCCTCTTCATCAAAAAAGGTGAAGTCGGAAGATGGCTCGTGTTATTCAGGAAGACCCTTGATGAGAAAGAATCGGGTCACGAAACGCTCGCAGGTCTCTGGCGGGAACGGCTGGTCTTTTTTGAGGGAGTTTTTCTAAGGCTTTTTAGCGTCAAGAACCCGTGAGACGAATTCTTCAAGAATCGGTTCACCGGTCACATCATCAAAGACCCAGTTCCCAACATAGTAGCCGCGGATTTTTTTCGCTGCGTACTTAGCCTGCTCTTCGTTTCCGAATTCTACGGCAATGAGATCGAGATCCTTCACTTTCACTGTGTGACCCGAGATACAGCCTTCGGTGTAGGCAGAGCAACTGATCCCGTCATTAATGGAACGCGGAAGAATGAACTGAACCGAGGGGTCGGCCGCCTGAGCTTTCGCAAGAAGTGCTTCTTTTGAGTACCTGACTTCTTTTGTGCAAGATGCACTCAGTATGGACAGGATCACAGGCATTGAGAAAATAAGAAGTCGCATAATCCTATGTTAAACCAAATGCCCGGAAGGACCAATATGTTTCCCCTGAAGTCGCAGTACCCGCTCACTTTCACAACTTCTCGGGGAGAATTCCGGGACATATCCTCACCGAATGACAATATGCCTTTCACTAAAGTCCAGTTCGGAACGGCCGAGGATGCAGAGAAAATTCTCTCTCTCATACCATCTGCCCAGGAAAAGATGCGCTCAATGACCGCCGCTGAAAAAATCCGCATCCTCAAGGCGGTTGCAGCTGAGATCGGAAAAAACACAGACCAGCTCTCCCTTCTCGTCGCCCGCGAAGGCGGAAAGCCCCTGAAAGATGCGAAGGTGGAAGTGATCCGCGCGAAGGACACTCTCGAACTTTGCGCGGAAGAATGCTGGCGTCTTCACGGAGAAACGATTCCGATGGACCGGACGGATGCCGGTAAAGGTCACTTGAACTTCACCACCCGCGAACCGATCGGGCCCGTGCTTGCGATCTCAGCTTTCAATCATCCCTTAAATAATCTCGCTCATCAGGTGGGACCGGCGATTGCTTCGGGAAATGCTGTCGTCTTAAAACCTGCGTCCTCTACTCCTGTGATGGCGTTCATTCTCGAAGAAATGTTTAAGACCGCGGGTCTTCCCGCAGAGTGTTTCATGACGTTTGCTTCTTCCTCGGATCACATTGAAAAATTATACGCGAGCGGACTCTTCAAATTCGTAAGCTTCATTGGTTCCGCCAAAGTTGGCTGGGATCTCAGAAGAAAAATTCCTGATGGTGTCCGGATCAGCATGGAGCACGGAGGAATTGCCTCTGCCGTTCTTCGCGAAGACGCCGATCTCCGTGAGGCCATCCCACAACTCGTCCGCGGATCGTTTTACCACGCCGGGCAGGTTTGTATTTCCACGCAGAGAATATTTGCTCACCGGAATGTGTTCGAAGTTTTCAAGAACGAGTTCGTCCAGCGCGCGAAGAAATTAAAAACCGGAACGGCGATGGATGATCAGACCGATGTCGGTCCTCTCATCAGTCCCGCTGAAGTTGTCCGCATCCGGAAAGATATCGATGATGCCATTAAGCGAGGAGCAAAACTCCTCTGTGGTAACGAAGTTTCAGGAAACAATTCCCAGTTTCTTTCACCGACAATCCTGGCAGATGTTCCGAGGGAGGCGAACCTCATGAAGAGCGAGATCTTCGGGCCGGTGGTTTGCCTCAACAGCTATGAAGACGAAGAAGAGCTGGTGAAGTACCTCAACTCAAACCCATATGTTTTTGAGTCTTGCCTCTACACAAAAGATATCAAGGCCGCGATGAATCTCTCGCAGAAAATTTCTACGATGACGATGGTGGTGAACAATCACAATGCTTTCCGGGTAGACTGGATGCCGTTTGGTGGTCACGGTTTAGCGGGACTGGGTCTGGGTGGGCCAAAGTATGCGATGGAAGAAATGACGAGACTCAAGCAAGTGATCATCAAGCTCTGATCAATCGATCTGGTAGACATCGACGATCTGATCCTCAAACCCCTTGAGGGTCTGCTTGGGGAGAAGTGAGACCTTAAGATTTTTCGCGGTCAGTTCATTTTGATTTTTGAGCAGCTCAAGGAAGTCTGCCGTCACCGCCATCTTATTAATTCCTGCGACCCCGTTCACCCGACTCGCAAGGTTCACGACTCTTCCGATCGCCGTAAAAGATTTCACCGCCAGTTTCCCGCCGTAGAATCCCACGGAAGCGGGGCCGGTCGCAATCCCAATCCGATATTCGAATTTCCCTTTCCATAAGCTTTCATACAGGGCATTTTTTTCTTCGAAGAGTTCTGCGAGGTCACGCCCGACGGCGAGCGCCCGAAAGCAATAGTCAGACTGTGCTCTTGGTGAATTCGTGAACCCCATCACACCGTCACCGAGGAACTTATCAATCGTCATGTCATGCCGGAGCATGACCGTGGTCACGTCTTCCATGAAAAGCGAGATGACTTCCTGCATTTCCAGAGGTGTGAGAACATTGACTTTTCTGGTGGAGTCCTTGAGGTCGATGAAGAAAGTGCAGATGTTCACCAGCTGGATATTCCCATCAAGGTGAATGGATCCCTCTTCGATCGCCGTGATGATCTGCGGACTGAATTGCCGGCTGAGGGATCGCAGGCGAAGTGCTTCCTGAGTTTTACTTTCAATGATCTCGGCGCGGTTCAAGAGTTCCGTTGCCAGTCTGTTCCGAAGATCAATCTCTTTGGTCTCGAGGAGATTCAGCTGGGCCCGTCCCATGTAGATGATGAGAGACAGACCGTTCAAGAAAATCGGGCCCAGAAGATACCTCAGATCGCTCGTCTCATAGATCATGAAACCACAGTAGAGATTGAGCGGAATGACGGCGCAGGAGATCGCATAAAGGAAATACTTCATGGAGAAGCTGACGCCGATCCCGACGGTCGCCACGTACATCATGAGTCCCGCCCAATACACGGAGCTCGGATCACGGATGAGAAAGAACATCGCGCACAGGCTCGAGCTCGGAACAAAACAAGTCAGAAGCGAAATCCTCTGAAGCTTGAGGAAACTCAAGTCCGGATATTTTCGAATGCAGAAGAATAGAGCGAAAAAGCTTGAGACAGTGATGAGCCGGAGAAGCACCAAATGCTTAAAGATGGCAGGATAAAGAAAGAAGTCCAGGACGCCAAAGGCAAAATAGAGAGCGGAGGCAAGGACGATGCCATAACCCAGAATGAAGTTCCGGATTTTATCCTTCTTCTCATCCTCGAGCTTCAGATGACCTGATGGAATATCGAGATTGATCTTATTTCCCAAAATATCTCCCCAGAGATATTCGGACTTAAGAAGCGCAATCTTTACCGAGCATCCTTGTCAGCTAAGCTGAAAATCCTAGCAAGCAGTCTCTTTGAGCGTCTTTTCCAGTGTCGCCGACTTGAACTGGAATTTCTTATCCTTGAATTTCGTCGGGATCACTTTCTGACCATCGAGGACAATCGTCGACATCTCTCCCAGAGCTTTTTTGATCGCAAACTCTGGCGCAGGGAAAATTGTCGGACGCTTCAGGCGTTTTCCGAGAGCTTTCGTGAATTCTTCATTGGTCGCGGGATACGGTGACGTCGCATTGAATGCACCACTCATCGTCTCATCCGTCGCTGCCTGAACATACATCGCTGCGAGATCATCCACGTGAATCCAGCTCATGTATTGTTTCCCGGAGCCTAGTCTTCCCCCGAGGCCCAGTTTGAAGATCGGAAGCATTTTTGTCAGTGCTCCGCCGCCTTTTCCAAGAACAACTCCTGTTCTCATGAGAACGACTCTCATCTTGAGGGCTTCCGCTTTCTTCGCTTCCGCCTCCCAGTCTTTGCAAACTCCCGCTAAAAAATCAGAGCCGGAAGAAGCTGACTCATCAAGGACTTCATCACCACGGCTTCCGTAGATGCCGATCGCAGACGCAGAAATGAGGGCCTTAGGTTTTTTCGATAACGCCGCCATCGCTTCAATCAGGTTTCTTGTTGAATGGATTCTGGAATCGTAGATTTTCTTTTTCTGGGCTTCGTCCCATCTCTTACCGCCGATATTCTCACCCATGAGATTAATCACGGAATCGACTCCATTGAAAGCTTCTGCTGGGGGCAGAGTATCGTTATCCATCCACTGAACGTATTTGCACTGTGAACCCAGGACGATCGCCGCTTTGGCGAGATTGCGGGTAAGGACAACCACTTCGTGCTTCTGAGAAAGAAGCTGGGCCACAACCCGGCGGCCGACAAAACCCGAAGCACCTGTAACGAGAACCTTCATAGAGAACCTTTGTGTGAAGTTAAGTGTCTGCATTTTACCTGCTTTATCATCCGGGGTTAACAGAATTTTAGCTTATGCGCTGTTCAAATGGGGGTATAATGAAGTTATGAAGAAGACAGGACTCGTAATGACCGGTGGTGGGGCCCGTGCTGCTTATCAAGCAGGAGTGGTCCGAGCGCTCTATGAGATTACCGGGAAAAAGACCCATCTCTTCGACGTCATCGCCGGTAACTCTGCCGGGGCCATCAATGCCAGTTACTACGCAGGCCATTCAGAAAACTGGGACGTAGCAACCCAGAATCTGCTCCAGCTCTGGACCCGCATCAAACCAGCGAACGTTTATGATGTGCGCACGAAGTCTCTCTCTGAGCTCGGCATGAAATGGCTCGGGGGAACAATTTTCGGTGGATTAACCGCGCAGGGATCGCACGCGAACCACCTCCTCGATACCACACCTCTGAGAAAGCTCATCGAGCGAGAGTCCTCCCTGGCCCACATCCAGCAAAACATCGACCGCGGCTTCCTCACGGGCATTTCTCTTTCCACAACGAATTATTCCACTGGCTCCAGCGTCATCTTTTATCAGGGCGAAGAATCGATCCCCGACTGGGCACGCTCGGACCGCTTTTCGGTTCGCTGTAAGTTAAACGAAGACCACATCATGGCCTCCGCAGCGATTCCTTTCTTTTTTCCACCGGTAAAGATTGAAGAAAGTTTCTTCGGTGATGGTTGTATCCGTCAAACGACTCCCCTCTCGCCGGCGATTCACCTTGGTGCGGATAAAATCATCGCCATCGGCATCCGCTTTCCGCACGAGAAAGAAAAAATGAAAGAGCTCTCCTTCGCCGCCGCGAAGAATCCGACTCTCGGACAGATTGTGGGAGTGATGCTGAACGCGATCTTCCTCGATTCCCTCGAAGGAGATTACGAGCGCCTGCAGAAGATTAATCGTCTTTCGGGGGGCCAGAGAACCGATCAGAAACAGATTCCGATTCTCATGCTGAGACCTTCAAAAGATCTGGGAAAACTCGCCAAGACTCTGCCGGAAAAACTTCCGCCACTTCTTCGCTATCTCTTAAAGGGAATGGGTGTTTCAGAAACCGAAGGCTCGGATCTTCTGAGCTATCTCGCCTTCGATGAGTCCTACACGAAGCCACTGCTTGAGCTGGGCTACGAGGACACACTCGGGCGAAGAGACGAAGTCCTGAAATTTTTCGACGCCTGATCTGGCTAGCGCCTGCGTATGCCGCGGTTTCTCTTCGGCGCAGCGACTTCTTCCAGATGAGGCTTTTTCGCAGGAGGAGCATCACGCTTGCCGCGCTTTCTCTTCGGCCCCTGGGCATCTTCTTTCCCCCGGAATGTAGCGGCTTTTTTGGCGTCTTTCTTCGGATAGACTTTCTTCTCAGCCTTCATTTTTTCTTCCGGAATCATCGAAAGATTTAAATGTTTCTCCTGGGCGATGGCCTGGTTGATCATCGCGATCATTTTCGAATCGTGGTGAGCAACGAGATTGTAAACCACTCCGCTTCTGCCACCGCGGCCTACACGCCCGCAGCGGTGAAGGTAATAGATTCCTGTTTTCGGAAGACCGAAATTCACAACCCACTCGAGATCCGGAATATCAATTCCGCGGGCAGCGATATCGGTCGCGACGAGAATCTGAACTTTCTTTTCAACGAAAGCCCGGATGGCGGCTTCCCGTTCTTTGATCTCCAGATTTCCGTGAAGGAGTTTCATTTTCAGTTTCGGCATCTTCTCAGAAATATACTTGTAAAGATCTTCGGCCTGGTTCTGCTGATTCGTAAAAATAATCCCGCGACCCTGCGCTTGTTTCTCGAGGAACATGCGGACAATCGATGGTTTCTCTTCCGGCTCAGCTTTTACGTTGTAGGTTTCCACTCTCGATTGAGGAGCGTGAGAAATGTCCGAGGCAATTCTCGAGAATTTCACATCCGCGAACTTTTCCATGATGTAGGTTTCGACTTCCGTTGGCAAAGTTGCCGTGATGAAACCGAACTGCACGGCACTCTTATCAAAGTACTCGATCATGAAATCGAGATCTTTCTTGAAGCCCTTATCAAAAAGCTGGTCCGCTTCATCGAAGATCACATACTGAAGCTGGCCGAGCTGGAGTTCTTTTTTCTGGAGCGCACTCTTTACGCGCGAAGGAGTTGCGATAAGAATTTCGTAAGATCCACTAGCGACGGATTTCATCTTGGCATGAGTGTCTCCACCGGTGAGATCGCGAACACGGACTTTGAGGTGATAAGAGATGCCTTTGAAGACCTGATAAATCTGGCTGGCGAGTTCGCGGGTCGGCGCCACGATGAGGGCGTACGGGGCACCTCTCATGTCATTGCGGCCAACACGTTCTTCACGTTCTTTAATTTTTGAAGCGATCGGAAGAGCATACGCGAGGGTTTTTCCTGATCCGGTTTCCGAAAGGACGATGACGGATTTCCGATCAAGGATCTCAGGGATCACTCGTTTCTGGATGAGAGTCGCGGTTTTCAGCCCCTTCTCTTCAAAGAAGCCGTTAAGTGATGGGTGAAGCTCGGTTTCTTTAAGAAACGCCATGGGAAATCCTCTTAGATGTTCAGGGGCCTGTGTACCACGAAGGTCAGGCTTTGTCCCCGGGGAAGGGTAAATTATTCTGAATGTCCCCGGAGGGGGGAAAACCGTAAAATATCCCTATGAAAACCATTCTCTTCCTTCTGATTCTTCTGCCCCTCACCGCCTACTCCCAGATCTTCGACATCAAGGTTAATGACTACGGGGTGAACTGTAGCGCGGGTGTTGCTCAGCGGGCCTTTTGTAATTACATCGACACCGAGCTCGCGAAAGTAGAAACGGATGTGAACAGTGACCTCCCCGGAGGCTCACCCACCCGGCTCATGCGCGGGACCGCAGACTCTTCCGTCATGGCGGGTAAGGGCATCGGAACCGACTACGCTTCGAACATGGATGTGATGCTGATTGGTGCCGGGGTCGGCGTCGGTGCTGATCTTCACAAAGATAAAACGACGAACTCGGACCTCTCCGGAGCTGCCGTGGCACCGGGAGTGATTCTCGGGATGAATCTCAAGTGGATGGATGCCAAGCGTTTCATGGGAATGGATACCGATCGTCTGAACGTTTACTTCAACTTCATGAACTACAATTACAAGAGAAACATCAACGATAAAGTGGGAGAAAAATCCGACGCTGAACTCGATATGCTGGCCCTCGGAGTTCACTTTCGTTACGACTGGATCAAGGGCGTGGGTAACAAACTTCTGGGCTGGGGTGGGGTGAAATTCACTTTCGGTTATGAGTACAACAAAAACGACATCAACTTCAAGAGTCAGATCACGAAAGACGCCGGTGACTTTGATACGTCCGGCTCCGGTGAAGTTCTCTCCGGAACCATCAGCGGATCCCCAGTGGCAAAAATTTCAACGACCACGCACTCGCTTCCTCTTGCCCTTTCCACGGATATCCAGCTTCTCTATTTCCTCACGATGTACACCGGTCTCGGCGTGGATTACAACTGGGGTCAGTCGAAAGGGAAAGGCGACATCAATACCGGTGAATCTGCCATCACCTGTACCGGCGGTGCCTGCGGAGCTGGCCAGACGATCAGAGTTCAGCCCGTGGCCAACATCGACGCCACCGGAAGAGCGACGTCATTCACGAGCCGCGCCTTTCTTGGTGTTCAGTTTAATATTCCCTTCGTGCGCGTTTTCGTCCAGGCCGATAAGTCACTCGGGAGTGAGGTCGTGGGCGCCACCGCTGGTGTCCGCTTCGTTTACTGATTTTTCTCCACACTTTCGGCGTCTGATAGCCGCCAAATTTCCACACGCCTAATCTCAACTCGCGGGCCTTTAAAAGGGCCCGGAGAAATTCCATTTTCTCTCTTACAGAATCAAAGCGCGCGTGCGGATAAAGCCCGGAGCAGCCGTTTTTTACGGCTAGGAAATTGATGTCATCCACGTTTCCTAAAATGCGGTGATAAAGATCAAATCCTTCGATAGAAAGAGTCGCAAGTTTGATAGCGAGTTTTCTCACACAGTCCCGGGCATCGATCCCTGCGTCCCGATCAATGGCGGAATATTTCTGGTGAAGTTCCGGGGCATCAATCCTTGAGAGTCTCACCCGGAGAACCCTGTTCCCCGTTCTCACGGCCATCGTATCCCCGTCCCTGATATCAACGATCTCCACCGGAAGTTTCAGAGCAAAGAGGTCTGTAAGATCTACCCTCACCCAAAAAAGACTCAACAGAGGCAGAAGAATTTGATAGGGATGTCTCATACACATTCCTAATAGTGGAAATGCCGGGGTTCGTAGCCTCTGGAAAACAACTTGCCCAAGGAAATTCTTTTATGAACACCCGTTCGTCGGTAAATAACAATTTTAAATTCAAACTCGAGCATGTGGACAAGCACTGTGGCGCCCGCGCGGGGACCATCACCACTCCTCACGGAGAGATTAAGACACCGGTCTTCATGCCGGTGGGAACTCACGGTGCGATCAAGGCCCTTCAACCGAAAGAATTAAAAGATCTCGATATCGAGATCATGCTCTCCAATACCTACCATCTTCACTTAACTCCAGGCTCTGAGCTGATCGCCAAGGCCGGTGGCCTTCATAAATTCATGGCCTGGGATCGCCCGATCCTCACCGACTCCGGTGGATTTCAGGTTTTCTCTCTTCAGAAAAATTCGATCACGGAAGAAGGGGCCAACTTCAAGGGAGCTAAGGGTGAAAACGTTCTTCTGACTCCCGAAATTTCCATCCAGGTTCAGCAGAATCTGGGTTCAGATATCATGATGGCCTTCGATGAATGCATTCCCTACCCTGCCACAGAAAAATATGTGGAGAACTCGATTGCGAGAACTCACCGCTGGCTCGATCGTTGTATCGAAGCCTGGAAGAATGACAAGCAGGCCCTCTTCGGAATCGTCCAGGGTGGGGTCTATGAAAAATATCGTAAGATCTGTATCGAAGAAGTGGTGAAGCGCGATCTTCCGGGTTACGCCATCGGTGGCGTCTCCGTCGGTGAAGGTCCTGAGCACATGGAATCCATCGTGAAATTCACCGCCCCTATCATGCCGAAAGATAAACCCCGCTACGTGATGGGTGTCGGGATGCCGGAAGATCTTCTCATGATCTGGGAGAACGGCGTTGACATGAGTGACTGTATCATTCCGACGAAGTTTGCACGCGGAGGAACGCTCTTCACCAATCGCGGAAAAATCCGGATTGATCACCAGAACTACCGCCGGGATTTCTTTCCGATCGAGCCGAATCTCAAGGACTACGTTAATACGAATTTCACACGCTCTTACATTAAACACCTTTTCGACTCGAATGAAATCCTGGGACAGATTCTCGCCACTGCTCACAATATTTCTTTCTACAAGTCACTCGCGGTCCGTGCGCGGGAAGCGATTCTCGAAGATCGATACCTGGAATTTAAAAAAGAATTTTTGAGTGGTTACAAAAGAGACTAGTGAATACCTTTGCAGGTTGCTTCTAAGAGATCTTTGTAGAGCTCTTTCTTGAGGTGGAAGTAGATTTCTCCGCCGATCATTCTCACGGCCGTATCTTTACAGGCGGCTTCGATCTGCGCCTGATCGGGTCTGCCTCTCGGCATCCAGTACTTATTTGAACGGATCGTATTGTACATCCACGTGCCGTGCTGTTCTGTG
>CANGAC010000013.1 GCA_947451425.1 Bacteriovoracaceae bacterium
CGGAATGCTTGTAACCAAGTCCCCGCGTGACCAGGGAACTCGTCCGGATACCGATCTTAGGATCAAGAAAGTTTACTCTGATAAATTGCCCCAGTTCTGTCGCTTGAGAACGATAGAAATCTGAAGCTCCCCCGTCCCCCATTTCAAGCGCAAACTCTGACCCCAGGGTCAAAGCAGTGTACTGCACAAGCATGTTATAGAAGTGAAGACCCATCTCTTCTTCCCATGGCTCAAAGTTCGGCTCTCTCCAGTGATGAGCAGTGTATTCCAGGTCTTTTTTCACCGGCATCGTCGCCGGAAGAACTCCCGTGTAAAGATGAGTGGCCACGTAGTCACGCTTTCCGGAATCGATGAGGATTCTGGCAAAACGGATCATCGCGATCGCGCGAAGAGCTGGGCCATCATTCTGTGGTCTTCCCCACGGTCCTTCATAGCCGGTACCATCGACATTATATTTTGGTTCGCCGAGATCACTGAAAGTCGGCGCATTCTGGCGTCTCGTCTCAGAGCCAATCCATGTGTAGAGAAGTTTTTCAATCTTCGGATCACGGGATTTTTCCCAGTGATCAAGAAGGGCGCGCATGGAGAGAGACGTGTCCCTGACCCAGTCGTAATAGTAATTCGGATTTTCCTTAGAAGGACTTGCCACTACCATTCCCGGACTCACATCCGGCATCGTTGCATTTTTCACCAGTCTCTTGAAACTTTCATAGTACTGACCTTCGCGGGTGAGAGCGAAGCTCGAAACAGAAAGTAGAAGGACCAGAAGAAGATTCATGCGAGTTCCTTGATTTCAAATTCACTGAAAACTTTACGAATTTCTGAAAGGGAGAGTTTTTCACTGTAGCCGAGGAGGAATCCTCCCCCACCGGCACCGCAAAGCTTGAGGACATAGTCACCCGATTCAATCCCGCGGGTCCACGCTCCCCGCATCTGCGTCGGGATCATTTCCGGGAAGAAGTCCCACTGAAACTTCGAGATATGCCAGAGGTGATGAGAGAGGGATTGTTTCTCGCCGGAGATCATCGCTTCTACGGCAAAGTTCACATCACGAGAGAGGACATCCGCACAACCTTTCTTAAATTCCGGATCCTTCATTTTTTCCTGGTAGATTGCGACCAGAGGCCCGGTCTGTCTGGGCTTGCCGGTGTTCACGAGGAAAAATCCTGAGAGATTGATTTTTGTTTCGAGGACTTCAACATCCGAAAAACTCCGGATGAGAAGTGGTTTTTGAACAAGAGAGACATAAGGATCCAGGCCAGAGCTTGAGCCATGGAAATACGATTCAAGACTCGCCAGCACGGCCTTCGATTCGATCCCGGGTTTTTTATGAAAAGCGTAGCGATCAAAAATCGCTGCGATCAGGGCACCGGAACTTCCGAGACCAAATCCCTGCGGGATCGTGGAATCAAACCAGAGGCCCTTCTCAAAATCCTCTTCCATTTTACTCCGGTCAATATAGACTCCGGAATCAAACGAAAGAAATCCATGAAGACTTTTCCGCGACGTCGTTCTCTCAGGGCTGTCACTTACGTCAAAGGACCACTTCCCCCAGAGTTCAGGATACGGAAGCGCCAGTGCACGGGAGCCATTCAAAATGGTGTATTCCCCTAAGAGAAGAACTTTTGCGGGAAACTTCAGCATGTTGTGGGTCCCTCGCCTCTCTGGTCTTTGATGATTTTTTCTGAAAGAGGTCCCAGTTCATGTTCTATGAAAGTTTCAATCTTCCTCGCCCCTTCTTCAGGATAGATGAGATGAAGATTCGGACCAGCGTCGAGGGTAAAGTAAACCGGAAGTCCGGATGCGCGACGGAAATCACGAACCAGTTCTATCGCCATCAGTGACTGCGGCTTCAGTAAGGTAAATGCGTCTGGAGAAGTCATCATCATCGCATGAAGCGAGAAGGCTTCGCTTTCTGTGATTCTTCCCACTTCATTCATGTCTCCGCTCGCGAGCGCGGACCGCATGAGCTGGAAATGATTTCTTGCCTGAACGTAGCGTGCTTCCTTAAAAGCATGCTCACTCATGCGCTCATGACCTTTCGTACTGGTGACACTCTTTTCTGCGGATGAAACAACCACAACGGTGTCATGCAGATGAGCGAGGTCCTTGTGCACTTCGATCTGAGAAGCATATAGATCAGACTCATCTCCCCAGGTCGTGAATCCCCCGAAGACTGAGCGGCACGCACTTCCGGAAGCGAGACGGGCGATGTAGCTCGCGCGCTTCAAGAATTGATCATCCATCGTGGGCTGCATGTAATCCATGAGACAAAGAGCGATCGCTGATAACCCCGAAGCCGAAGAGGCAATGCCCGCACCATGGGGAAAAGTATTTCTGGTTTCTATGTCTAAATGTAAACCCTGAATCCACGGAAGCTCTGAGGAAAGTCCCTGAAGGAAAGTCCTGATCTTCTCAGCGAATTTCTCCTGAGGCTTTCCGGAAAGGCTGACCCGGACTTCAAGTTTCGGCGAAGGATGGAAAGTCACTTTCGTTTCCGTGAAACATTCTTTTAAGGTCATCGAAAGAGAGGGATTGGCCGGAAGCTGGTGCCCCTTCTTCCCCCAGTATTTTACTAAAGCAATGTTGGCGGGCGAACGCCAGGAACAAACCGCCTCTCTGGGTTCAAATGATGAAAAGGATTCTAAGAGTTTCATGTGCGGACAATTTCTCCGAACGGAATGAGAGTTGTGAGGCCTTTGTTTTCAAAGTACTCACGGGTCTCAGACGGAGAACGCTCAGAGGTCACTAGCGCAAAATCCCCACCCCAGGCCCCGAGAGACTTCACTTCACCCCAGAAGTCACTGAAGCTCTTGTCCTTGATCTTTTCAAAGCCCAGGGCCTTGGCGATCACGTCTTCATGAGTCCGGATGATTTTGTTGAATGTTCCGATCTCACCGGCCGTCATCATCTCGCGCGTGAGCATAGAAAGATCAGAGATGATCTGCTCTTTTCCAGGGATCATTCTCTCTTTGTATTTCAAAACTTCACTGGCGGAGCTTTGTTTCTGTCCGAGATAAAGGAAATAAAGATTATCCTTAAATGAAGGATTGAACTGAGCGGTCTCCCACTGGGGCTTGCCTTCATTCTTCCGGTAAATGATCGGTCCCATCGCCTGGGCACAGGCAATGTCATAGCCCGAGCCGCCGATTGTTTTTTTCAGGAGTTCAAACGGAGAGACATACGCCCACTGAGCGATGTTATAGATGAACGTTGAACTGGATCCAAGTCCCCACTCAAGCGGGAACTCAATTTTT
The DNA here is from genome assembly GCA_947451425.1 of Bacteriovoracaceae bacterium. GTDB lineage: Bacteria > Bdellovibrionota > Bacteriovoracia > Bacteriovoracales > Bacteriovoracaceae > Peredibacter. The sequence goes on from CANGAC010000013.1 coordinate 3,258, forward strand.
GTCTCGACCATCACATCCACATCGTCTCTTAAGAAATGCGGATTCTGCGCACGGACAGCATTTAAAACATCAGAAAGAATTCCCTGAGTGGGATTGTTTTCCTGAAGTTTAATCGGTTGGAAATGCCAGAATTCGTAGTCCGATTCAAACCAGAGTTTTCCGGAGTGATCAAAACTCTTCCAGTTAAGCGTCGGCTGATAAGACGGGCGGTATTTCACTTTCATGCTTTGCCCTACCGTGGTCGGAAGTGCCAGGGCCTGCGCCCCGTCCATGACAAAGTATTCTCCAGAGAGAAGAAGTTTTCCGTGGCCGTAATAATACTGTTCAGATGACATGTTCGATTTCCTTAGCGGTTCAAAAATTGGCGGACGGCCTGAAACGAGACAATCTTATCTGTAAAAAACTGTTTCCCCTGCTCGATCTCTTCAGGAGTCGCATCGAGCTGGTTCATGATGTTGAGTAAGTGAAGCTTCATGTGGCCTCGCTGGATCCCGGTCGTGACCAGCGACTTCACTGCAGAGAAGTTCTGCGCGAGTCCGGTCGCTGCCGTGATTTCCATCAGCTCTTTTGCTGAAGGGTGATTGAGAATCGCCAGAGATGTCTTCGCCAGTGGATGAAGCGACGTAAGACCTCCGACAGTTCCCACGGCCAGAGGAATTCTCAGCGTAAATTTGAAGATATCATTTTCGAGCGACACACTCGAAAGCGAGCGGTACTGGCCGGATCTCGCAGCATACGCGTGAGCGCAGGCCTCGACAGCGCGGAAATCGTTTCCGGTCGCAAGAACCACGGCATCGATCCCGTTCATGATGCCCTTGTTATGTGTGACGGCCCGGTTCGGATCAACTTCCGCAATCCTGACCGCCGTCGCAAACTTCTCCGCAAACTGTCTTGCGGTCATGTCATTCGGGAAACTTCCCAGGTCTTCAATCGGACATTCCACAGAACACTCAACCACGCACTCAGGAGTGTAATTGGAGAGAATGCACATGATGACGTGAACCTCTCGCTCCGGGGCCGTGAAACGCTTATCCTGCATGATCTTGAGCTTCAGCGTCTGCGCCATCTCTTCAAGGATGGAATTGATGAAGTTGGCCCCCATCGCATCACAGGTCTCGCACTGAAGTTTAAGCTGCCAGTAGTTTTCAATTTTATCAGTGCAGTCAACGAGTTCAAAATCAACGATTCCGCCCCCGCGCTTTTCCATATTCGTAGTGAGTGCGGCAACCGACGTGAGAATTTCTTCCTTCCGATCTTCAAAGAATGAAAGCAGTTTAGCTTTCTCGCCCTGCCACTGAAAGTGGACCTGACCGATTTTCTTCGTCGCTACAACTGTCGCCCGGAAACCTCCGCGCTCAAGCCAGAACTTCGCCCCAAGAGAAGCCGCCGCAACAACGGATGACTCTTCGATCACCATCGGAACTGACTGGATTTTCCCGTTCACGAGGAAGTTCGGAGCGATTCCGAAAGGAAGATCAAAATTTGTGAGCGTGTTCTCAGAGAACTCGTCAAACCGCTTCTGTGTTTTCTCATCCGGATGCCAGAAAGAAACCATTTCCGTTACAAGCTTCGAAGCCTCAGGACCAAGTTGCTCTGCGAGCCACGCGATCTTCTGAGTCTTATTCATCTTGGAGAAACCGGATACCGTTTTCATTTATCTTCCTTCACAGAGAGTAGGCCCCGGGCCGTGAGGAGTGCCTCTCTAAGATTTAAGAAATAATTTTCGAGTGCTTCAAAGCTCTCCATCGCTGGATGAAGGAACGGCGAGGCCATTCCGATGAGGGCCGGAGACTTGAGCTTCATCTTGAGTTCATATCCATCGAGGACATTCTTGATGCCACCGGAAATGATGAATTCTTTTTTCCCGACCGGAAGAGCGTTAAGAACTCCCACCATCTCGTGGGCCGTGTGACCCACGTGAATGAAAGGCTCCTTCACCTGAGTGTCGCGGGCGCGAAGACTTTCGAGCTTCGTGAAATTGGTTCCGCCGTATGCTCCGAATTCAATTCCGTGAAGTGGGAGTGACAAAAGTGCTTTCAGACTTTTCGGTCCAAGACCCTGCCCCACTTCTTTCACGAGAACCGGGTAAGAGACGTCGTCGAGAAAGCGCTTGATTGTTTCGAGCGGAGAAATCGTAAAGCGATCACCTTCCGGCTGGAGCCATTCCTGAAGGGGATTCAGGTGAATCATGAGACCACTGGCCTCAGTTTTTTTCACCATTTCGTGGATGAGCGAAGTCTTGCTGGAAAGAATGCACTCTTCCACCTGGGCAATACCGAGGTTTGCTAAGAGAGGCTGGTCACCCATGAATTTCCGGACAGTGAATTCTGAAAGTCTCGCATCTGTTTCCAGAAGCGGACGACAGGAACCAAGACCCATGCCGAGTTTGTACTTCCCGGCGAGTGTGCTCAAATTTTTATTGATGAACGCAGCTTTCTCTGTACCTCCGGTCATGCTGGAAATCCACAGAGGATAGTCTAAAGTGCGCGACAGGAATTCCGTGGGCCATTTTTCAGTTGAGGAAGGATGAGAAAAAAACAAAGGCTCATAATCGAAACGCGAATCAATCCCGTCACCGGAAGTTTGCGAAAGCGAGGCCAGCTCAATGTGCGAGCTCTTTCGTTCAGCTAACTCAGCAGAATGAGAGAGGTTTTTCCGTGTTTCCATATAGACCTGATGTACCAAATCTTCTCACACTTCGTCATGATTTTTTGGCCGTCTAGGAAGAGTTTACGTGGCTGATTTTACTGGGGTTTAAGGACTTGCAGAGGGGCCTAAGACCAGAACGAATTCCCTCTTATCTGTACTCTGGACCATAGACGAGATCCGGTCGGCCTTTCCGCGACGGAGCTCTTCAGACGGACTTCCGAGATCCAGGGCGAGAAAGACCTCGCGTTTTCCTTCGAGAGCGGCGAGTTCTTCGAGAACTTTTTTCAGACGATAAGGCGTTTCCATCCAGATCAAAGTCTCCGGACGCTTCAGTTCTTTTTTCATCCACTGCGTGCGTTCCGGTTCTTTCACCGGCACAAAACCGGAAAAAACAAAAGTGTCGTGAGGAAATCCGGACAAAGAAACGGCAAGGGCAATCGAATTAGGAAAGGGAGTTGAAGTAACTTTAATGCCCTGTTTGTGACAGGCATCGACGAGATTTTGTCCCGGATCACAGAACGCCGGAAGGCCGCAATCACTCAGAAGATAGACGTCCATTCCGCTTTTCAGTTTCTTTAAAACTTCGGGAAGTTCATTTTTCTGAGTGTGCTCATTGAAAAGAACAAAGCGTTCAATCGCCTCACGGGGAAGTCCCCATTTGAGCCAGCGCTGTCGGGCGACTTTATGCTCTTCAACAAGAAGTAACGTGTTTTCTAAGAGCGCTTTTTCGGAGAGGATTTTCAGGGCCACCGTTTCAAGCGGCAGATCATCCTGAAGCGGCGTCGGAATAAGAGTGAGACTCATCCGTCATCCAGAGCGAGAAAAAGTTCCGGGCGATGAAAGTCCGGTTTCTCCTCGGGATTTGGTTCAAGCGCATAGAACTCTCGGTTCCCCTCGAGGAGGCAGGAAAAAAATCCGCCGTAAAGAAGATCACCTTTGAGTTCCACCGGCAGAGTGATTTCCATGTGCGCGGTCCAGACTTTCTGATCAAGAGTAACATCACCTGAGAAAACAAGATCACCCGCCGGGGGATGAAAAACTTTTCTAGGTTCAACAATGAGAAGGGCAAAAGGCTGATTCATCGGTGAGACCTGGATTTCAAGATACGGTGCCCGGAGATCATCGGCGTTCTGACGAAGCTGAAGAAAAGCTTCCACCACGTCCTTATTCCACAGTCCCCAGTTCTTGTTCCAGTCGGCACCAAAGGATTCATCTACCGCCCAGGAAGTGGCACTTCGCTTGGTTACAGTGAAATCAATGACGATGGTTCTTCCGGTTCGCTGCCAGCTGACTTTGACCCCATGGAAGGAAGTCCCGGAACCGTGTTTTTTAAGAAAGGCCTGCATAGTAAAAGAATACACTTTGCGGTAAAAGTGCGCCATGGAAAATCTCCGCCTATTCCTTATCATTCCACCCGGGCTTGAAGACCTCGCTCATCGCGAGATCCTTGAAAAAATGCCGGAGGTGAAAGCTTCAGTGATAAAGGGGGGAATTGAACTCGAGGCCGACCTCGACTGGATGGTCAGGGCCCACCTGCTTCTGAAAATTCCGGTCAGGATTCTTCTCCGGATTTCTGAATCGAAGGTCCGGGACTTTCCTAAACTTCATCAGAAAATCGTGAAATTCCCCTGGAAAGATTTCCTCTCGCACCCCGAGCCGGAATGGGAAATTACCTGCAGGAAAAGCCGGCTCATGCACACCGGCCGGATTGAAGAAACGATCAAAAAGGCGCTGACGGAAGCTCTCGTCAAGCAGCCCCTTTCGCAGGACTGGAAGAAAAAAAATTACTCTCCTCAGACTTTCTACATCCGCTTTGATGATGACGTCATGACGATGTCCCTCGATCTCTCGGGTGAGCCGCTCTACAAGCGAGGCCTTCAGGTCATCAAGGGTGAAGCTCCCCTGCGCGAAAACTTTGCGGCCGCTCTTCTTTACGAACTTTTCGACGGAATTACGGAAGAAAAATCTCTCACGGATCCCATGTGTGGATCGGGAACTTTTCTTCTCGAAGCAAAAACCTTTCATCTCCCCCTTCACGAGAGAAAATTTTCTTTTGAAGAAGCCCCGTTTTTTAAGGGGAAGCTTGTGAGAAAACCCGGGCCCACAAAAAAACTGCCCGCGGGAAAACTTACTGGTTTTGATCTTAACGAAGAACTTTTGAGTAAAATTTCAATCGAAGGCGTGGATTTATTTTCGGCCGATGCGATGATCTCGCGGACTCCCGGTCAATTTCTCATCTGTAACCCTCCCTATGGAGAGAGAATCAAGATGCCGGGGAAGAAAGGCCATTTCCTGAAAAACGCTCTTCAGAAATTTCTCTCGATGGATAAACCGGAACGGATGGGATGGCTCATTCCGTCTGACATGGATGATCTGAATCCCGGGGTAAGTGACTATCAGCTAAAATCCAAGCGCAGATTCAGAAATGGCGGGCTCGCTGTGACTTTCCAGATCTGGGAAAGATTATAGATCCTGAGGATAACGGACACCGATCATCTTACGGATACTCTCCATTTGTCTCATGACGTGAAGGGAGTTCGCATGCGTCTGCAGCGGACTTTCCATGATCCCCTCTCTTAAGCATCTCATCACTTCCAGAGCTTCAAACTGAAATCCCCTTCCCGGGAAATCAAAGGAGCGAGTAACTCCATTCAGTGTGTACTCTTTCGGGCACCAGAATTGAGGAATGCGGATCTCTCCGTCTGAACCTGTAATCACCGCCTCATTTGCCAGAACATTTACGACTGAAGACTCTCCCAGGAAACGCGTACCCGAAGAATACGTCATGGCCCAGGAAACTGATTCATCCACGCCGGTGGAAGATAATTTTCCACTCGCCACAATTTCCGCCGGACTTTCCTCCAGGAGCATGTGAGTTAGCGCAAGTGGATAGATTCCCACATCAAGAAGACTTCCTCCCCCAAGAGCCGGATCAAAAATCCGGGATAGTGGATCAAACGACGATTCGTAACCAAAAGAAGTTTCAATCCTGAGGATACTTCCGAGTTCTCCGGATTTCACGAGGGACAGCACTTCCCGGATAGCCGGGAAAAACCGCGTCCACATCGCTTCCATGACAAAAACATTTTTTGATTTCGCGGCCTCTAGTATTTTTTCTGTTTGAGAACAATTGATCGCAAAAGGTTTCTCGCAAAGAACGGCCTTTCCGGCCCTGATGGCCCTCAATGAGTGTTCAAGGTGAGAGGAATGCGGCGTCGCCACGTAAATGACGTCGGCATCAGAATTGAGAAGTTCATCGTATGTCTGAAAAGCCGTCGTCTGAAATTCTTCAGCAAATTTTCTGACATTCGGAAGGTTTCTTCCCGCGACTCCAGAAAGTTCTGCGTTCGGAGCATACTGAAGATCACTGGCAAACCGGAGAGCGATCTTTCCCGTCCCGATAATTCCCCAGCGGATTTTACTCATTTGTGGTGGAAAGAAAGACCTGCGACTTGACCCAGACTCCGTTGATAAACGGAATGATCGCGAGATCATCGTGAGGAATAAACGTCTGTTCGGTCATGTTCACATCTTTTAAGGAATGAATTTCTCCCTCAAAAAGAGCACCTTTGGGGTGAACGATCCGGAACTTGTCTCCGACTCTGATTCCCCGGAGATTTTTCACGAGGATGGCGAGGTGAGACCCCTTCTCGGCTTCCAGAACTTCCCCGAGATAGTCTCCGCTCCTGTTCTGAAGCCGCATGTTCTTGAGCTTCGGAAAGAGCACATCGGATTTATTCACGTGGTAAAAGCCCCGCATAAGTTCCTGGGGATACTCTTCACGGAAACTTTCAAACATTTTTTCGCGATTCGCTGTCTTCGCGGCTTCCGGGAAAAAATTCCGCTCATTAAAGCGCTGATCGATCCGGAGAAACGAAAGCCCGAGTGATTTTAAATCGGAGGCGTAATCCAGAAGGCAGAATTCCTTGATGTGAAACATGAAGGTTCCATGGCGATTTTCTAACACTGGAAATCCCTTGTGAGGAGATTCTTCACTCTCCCCCAGAGCATGGATGTCTTCGTTCACAGTTTCTCTTTCGGGGTTTAACGGAGAAAGAAGAGAGCGCGGAGAATAAAAAAGAAGGATTCTTCCGAGCCCCAGAAGTTCGGCAGGTACCGGCAACTTCTGGCAATAATCGAGAATGGAATCCCGCGAGAGTTCTATCGAGAGAATAATCCTTTCAATTCTTCCCGCACCTGCATGACACCAACCGAGCAGGGCCTCGATGTTGTGGTTTCCATTTTCCGCCACAAACTGAAGCGGCTTTTTTGTCTGCTGAATCGCCCAGTGATAGGCGCCTGGATCCTGAACGCGGACGGCATCGGCCACATCAAGAAACGGAGAAATGTCTGCCACTGTTTTCTTAAAACTCTCCTCGGTCATGAGGATGTCCCATTCAAAAATAATCCGAAGACCCAGTTCACGCGCACGCTTAACCATCGGGAAAAAAGTATTCTCATCGAGGCGGCCGAAGCGCGAGAAGGCGCGCATGCCAAGGATCACTTCTTCAGTTCCGTTCTCTTTCAAGAGCGAAAGTTCGTGGAGATTTTCTGCAAAGCCAGTGAGCTTCATACGCTCTTCTGTCGCACGAGCTGGGAAGAATTAATTCCCGCGTGATACGGGAGCCGGACAATCGTTGTGGGTTTTGTTCTCAGGATCGTTTTCCGGGTGAGATCCATGATCTCGTGGGCCACAACTGTGACCGGGCTTCCACGAAAAGGCAGGATCTCTAGTTCATCACCCTGGTTGAAAGCGTTTCTCACTTCGATCACAATTCCGGATTCCGGAGATGATTTGAGAACGGTTCCCACCATTTTCCACTCGGCCGCGGAATTATTCTCGCGCTCATTGAAAATGGATTCTGCTCCCGCAGGATTTTCCAGACTCGCCTCTGTGTAGGAGCGGTGAGAAACTTTTGAAAGTTCTTTTTCCCAGTTCAGGAGATCGTCGGAAAGAAAATCGCCGTGCTCTTCATAGTAACGAAGGGCCTCGCTATAAACCTTGGACATGGTCCCGGCGTAAAGATGACTCTTCATCCGGCCTTCAATTTTTAACGAATCAATTCCCGCATCAATAAAATCTTTCAGCAACCGAAGTCCCTGAAGGTCTTTTGAGCTCATGAAGAAAGCACTTTTCTTCTCTTTGGTCGCCAGATCTTCCAGGGTGTACTCGAACCGGCAGGAATGCGCACATCCTCCGCGGTTGGAATCTCTCCCCTGCGTGAAGTTTGAGATCACGCAGTTACCGGAATAGGCCATGCACATGGATCCGTGGATGAACATTTCGATTTCGATGTCCGCTTCACGGCGGATAATTCCCGCATCCTTGATCGAAACTTCCCGACCCAGAACGATCCGGGTTGCCCCCATGGACTTCCAGAATTTTGCCGCTTCCACATTGAGAGTGGAGGCCTGAGTGGAGACATGAACAGGAATTTTTGAGAGGGCGCGGACAGTACGGACAACACCAAGGTCCGAGACAATCACGGCATCGGCACCGATTTCCTCGAGGAATCTCACGAAGTCCGGAAGTTCTGCCAGATCCTTGTCATGGAGAAAGGAATTCAGAACGACATAGACTTTGGAACCGCGAGCATGGGCGAAGTCCATCCCTTCACGGAGCTCATCCAGAGTAAAATTATCAGCTGCTGTCCGGAGACCAAACTTCTGTCCGCCGGCGTAGACGGCATTGGCACCATAGAGAACGGCGACCTTGAGTTTTTCAAGGCTGCCGGCAGGAGCTAGGACTTCAGGAAGAGTGGTCTTCATTGTGGAGATTGTTTACCAAAATTCAGGCGTAAGTTAAACTAGAAGCACGATGAAAAAACTTCTCAGTCTCCTCCTGATTGTCCTGGCCCTCGCCATTCTAAGCGGCGGATATCTGGTCGCGGATCGTTGGATGAAAAATCCTGAGCAGATTGTCCCTTATCCCTATGACTTCGCCGCCACGGCAACCTCCCTCAAGCTGGATGCTCCGATCTTAATAGTAGGCGACAGAATGGGTGCCTATTTCGGAAGGTTTAAGGAAGAACTTGCTGCCACCATTTCTCAGAATCTTGATAACGTGATCAAAGTTCAGAGTCTCGCTGCCGATGGCTTTGCCCTTCACCGCACACTCCATCAGTTGAAGTCTCTGGAACAGTGGCCGCAGATTGTGATCTACCAGGGTGGGAGTGAAGAGTTCTCTGAGAGAAAGTTTGAAATTTCTGAAAACAAAAAAATCTCAAAGAATTTCGATCTCTATCGCGACGACCGGATTCATACGGCACTCATTCTCTATCCGTGGCTCTCAAGGCTCGTTTATACGCCCACAAAAAGAACTCATCTCCCCGCGGATCCCGTCATCGCGGGTGAAATCCCTGAACGCGAGTATCTCGCACGGCTAGAAACTGAGCTCCTCCTCTATGAAGAACAGCTCAACCAGCTGGTAGCACTTTCCCGTGACCGCAATGCCCTTCTCATTCTCACCACCACGCCGATTAACCTGGATGCTCTTCCGAAGAGCATCTGCAGTTTCACCACAAATGTTGATCTCGAAGCGCGCGTCCTTGAACTCAAGGAAATGATGACTAACCAGAACTGGAAAGGGGCCTGGCAGAAAGTTACCAAACTCACAGGCCAGTACCCCGGGAACGCAGAACTTTTCTACCTCCAGGGACAGATAGCGAAGAACATCGGCAAAATTCCTGAGGGTGTGAACAGCATGCTGCAGGCCTCATCGTATGAGTGTTCTTCCTGGAGAATGACCGAGGTTCAGAACTCCATCATCCGGAAAGTTGCCAATACCCAGCAGGTGCTTCTCTTTGATTTTTCCCGCATGGTGGAAAAAGACTGGGCCAGTAGCGTGACCTTCTTTGATGAGCTTCATCCGCAGAATATTTATTACGAAAAAGGCATGACCCAACTGGGTCTTGTGATCAAGAAGATCCTTAAACTCTAGGAGACAGAGTATGCAGGGCTACGAACAGAAAATGGAAAAAGATCAGGTCCTCTGCCGCGAAGGAGATCCTTCCGCTGATATTTACCTTTTGAAAAAAGGCAGGCTTCTGGTTTGCTCCGTACAAGGAACCAAGGTCACTGCCCTCGCCCGCATTTCACCGGGGGAGTTCATCGGGGAGCTTTCCTTTTTTGACGGGAAAGTCCGTGCCAGTCACGTAGTCGCCATCGAACCAAGTATGGTGGTTATGATCCCTAAACATGAACTCACGAATCTCCTCCCCACCTGGTATCTGGAAGTCGGAAAGAACCTCACGAAGAAAATCCGCCTCCTCGATGGCGTGATTCATGATTCCAATCTCAGACGATTTGGGAATGAAGATCAGAAGCCGCTGACAATAGAAGAGCAAAGAACAATTCTGAAGGCGATAACCCAGCAGGATGCTTAGGCTTTTTGGTCAGCATGGCTCCATCAGTGGTAGACTTATGATACCTGCGCGGGGCCAAGTCAGCTCAAAAGCACTGTAACGGCCCCTAATCTCAACTCTTTTCTTGGCACGCGCCTCGCAAAGTAAGAGTTGAGGACAACAAGGAGGTTGACCAATGAGAACACACATTTTTACGGCAATTCTGGCCCTCGTACTTACGGCCTGTGCCTCTCACCACAGGGACGTGGCTTCAGTTCAGGATGAGGATTTCCACCAGCAGACCCAACACGCGGGCGTCGACGGCGCCGGTGCCCGGGGGGGGACTGGCATCCGCTAGAAAAATCTTTCCCCTCCGGAAAAACTGTTTTTATATCCCGTATTTTTTTACTATAGTGCGAGATATAAAAATTAGTTTTTCCGGAGGCCTTTCATTTGAAAACTTCGCAGACGTTCACCCGTTTTCACAACCTCGATGCAGTTAAAGAATGGACCACCAAAGACGCTGATGAGATTTATCAGATCAGTCGTTGGGGTGAGGGTTATTTCACTGTCTCAGATAAGGGCGACATGTGTGTCAGCCCGACTCGCGCCCCGGGCGGCCCCGTCATCAACATGATGGAAGTTGTGGAAGAGATGAAGAACAAAAACATCACTTTCCCGTGCGTGATCCGCTTTCACGATATCCTCCGCTCTCAGGTCGTCAATCTCAACAAGACCTTCCGGTCTGTCATCGAAGAGGCCCGTTTTAACGGAAACTACTTCGGCGTTTACCCGATCAAGGTAAACCAGATGCGCGAAGTGGTGGAAGAAATCGTCGACGCCGGTTCTCCCTATAATTATGGCCTCGAGGCCGGATCCAAACCGGAACTCATCGCTGCTCTGGCGATGAACACGAACCAGAATTCCATCACCGTTGTGAACGGCTACAAAGATAAAGACCTTCTCCGCCTGGCCCTCCTCGGAAACCAGCTTGGAAGAAAGGTTATTGTTGTGGTCGAAAAATACTCCGAGCTCCTCGATCTCATGCAGCTCTCAATCGAAACCGGAGTAGAACCGGTCATCGGCCTTCGCGCGAAAATCGCGACGAAATCCTCCGGCAAATGGGCCTCTTCCGGTGGTGACTACGCCAAGTTCGGTCTCACCATCACGGAGATCCTCCAGGCCGTGAAGTACCTGAAGTCGATTGATAAGATCAATTGCCTGAAGCTCTTCCACTTTCACATCGGTTCACAGATTCCCGATCTTCGTACGATCAAGGATTCCATCTCTGAAGGTGCGCGGATTTATGCCAAGCTCTTCAAAGAGGGAGCGAAGCTCGAGTTCTTCGACGTGGGTGGAGGTGTCGGTGTGGATTACGACGGAACACGCTCAAACTCCCCTTCTTCGATTAACTACACGACCCGCGACTACGTTGCGGACGTTGTGTACATCTTAAAGCAAGTCTGTGACCTGGAAGATGTTCCGCATCCGAATATTGTCTCGGAATCCGGCCGCGCGATCACGGCCCACCACTCGTGTGTGGTGACCAACGTTTTTGGTGCACTGGAAATCTCAGCGACCTCAAACTTCCCGACGGACAAGGTTGTGAACGAGAACATTCTTGTTTCCAACATGCGCGAACTCACCAATGACCTGGGTCCCAAGAACTACCAGGACGTTTACAACGACGCCACGAAGCTCAAAGAAGAATCCATCTCTGCTTTCAAGTTCGGCATTCTCACTCTTGATGAGAGAGCAAAACTTGAGACTCTTTACTGGAAGCTTTGTACCAAGATCGTGGAATTCGCAGCGATGGATGAATACGCTCCGGACGAGATTCTCCTTCTGAAAAACCAGATGGCGTCTCAGTACATGTGTAACTTCTCCATCTTCCAGTCCGCTCCTGATACCTGGGCGATCGGACAGATTCTTCCGGTCATGCCGATTCACAAGCTGAACCAGAAACCGACCGAGATCTGCACGCTGGTTGACATCACCTGTGACTCCGACGGAAAACTCGACACCTTCCTTTCTCCGGATGGTCCGACGAATACGATACCGATGCACAAGTTAAACGGTGATGATTATTACATCGGTCTCTTCATGACGGGTGCCTACCAGGACATCATGGGTGATAACCATAACTGCTTCGGCCGCCTGAACGAAGTGCATATCTTCGCAGATGATGATGATCCAACCGATTTCTACATTGAAGAAGTCATCTACGGGAACCGCTCTGAGCAGGTTCTTGCGACTCTTCAGTACAATCCAGAGACCATGGCACAGACCCTGAAAGCGATGATTGATACCCAGGTGAAGCGCGGGAAAATCCGCCCTCGTGAGGGTGTGGATCTTACGGATTTCTATGAGATGTGCCTCAAGAGTTACACTTACCTGAAAAAATGATCTTAAGGGCCCTTCCCAGGGCCCTTTTTTTGACCTTTTTTTTATGAAATCGCGGGGACCTTCCGATAAGTCTCAGGATGAATAGCCTTCTCTTCCTCACTCTTCTTTTCCTGGGAAAGGTCCTGCACGCTCAACCCAATTGCGTGGAGGCCGGCGCGTGCCAGTCGCAGCTCCTTCGGGTGGAAGTTTCCAATTCTCTTTTTCAGAATTCCGGTGAAGGATTTCTTCCGGTCCTGAGAAATCTTGCTGAGTCTCCTACTCTCGGATCTCTTCTTCAGGGCCCGAGAAATATTCCTCCGATCGCCTTTCCTCATAATCGTCAGATCTGTCAGGATGAAAAGCAGCAAGGGAATCCGGATTTCCGAAATGTGGATTGCCAGCAGAATGGCCTCTGCCAGAGTGGAAATCTTTTACCGTCTGTGAGAGAGCGAATCTGCTTTCATCTTCCCTGCCCGATCTTTGAAGGAACTCTTCTGACGGGAAAATGTCAGTCACAGGCTCAGATCTACACAACAAATGTCTCCTTTCCTTCTCCTGTGACGATTGATCAGATCCGACTTACGCCAACGAAAGTGGAATTCGCTTCCAACAGTGCCAGATTATGTTTTGAGATTAATGAGCTCGCCGTTTCCGCTTCTGTCAGCCTTGGGCTTGATACGAACAGAACAGCACTCCCAGACCGGGCGATCGGGGTCTCTGGCATTCACACGAGAATCCCTTCTCCGAGGAAAGTCTGCCTGTCCGCCAATGTTGATCTCACAAGACCAAATCCCGTATCCGGTTTTACCATTACAACTCAGGATAATGGTCCCTTCATCACTGATGAGATGATCACTCAGGCCGCCGGGAATGTGACTCTTTCAGGACTCTCCGGATATCCTCCGGCCCAGCTCGACCGCGTGAAGGGCGAAATACTTCCGGTCATGATTCAGCCGTTGAGGGAATCCATTGAAAGCGGTGTGAAAACAAGTCTCGCAAAAGTCTTTGAGACAGAAATCAATAAACTCGCGAGTGCGAATACCGGAAGGAGCTCGGGGCTCGTCAGCATGAACGGCATGATGAATGAAATTGGTCTCGGGAACCAGCGTTTCAAGGAACAGGTCGATCGTCTCGAGTGTACCTCTCTGGCCGCCGCCCGAAGACCCATCCCTGCAGACCATGCCTGCCGGCAGATTCCGAACTACGCAGATCAGATAAATTCTCCGATACTCGGTCTCAACCAGCAGTGGGATTTCAAGGCACTTCTGGCAGAAGGTCAAAGACTTAACGTCACATCTGAGGGATTAAAGCAGAGACTCATCGGCATGAAGGAATTATTCCGCGCAAACTTCGATCCGAATGACCGGCCCGAAGATCATTCTCAGTTCGCAGAGGAAGGTCGCCGCCGCTGGTCAGAATACAACGAAGAAAGCATCAGAAAATATGTCGATCCGGTGATTGAAAAAATTTCCCAGAACCAACTTCAAACTCACCTTCCAAACTTCGTCGAATTCCAGGACCTCCAGCTGGGAAGATTCGGCCGCGATGTTGGTGTCAGCGTTCCGGAAATCTGCAGTGACACCCAACCCTCTCCTCATGCCCGGCGCGCGATTGCCAACTGCCCGGTTCAGACTTACGTGGACCTCAACGAAATGAATAAGCTCTTTGAGAAAATGTGGCAGGAAGGATCGTTTTGCCAGACTGGAAGAGGAGCTTTCGCCGCCAGTCCTCAGAGGTATGCTGATAGCGGAAAACCTCAGGGATCGGGCTGTGCTTTTGAAGTCAATAATGTGAGCTGCTTCATCAACTCTCCTCCAAGAATACTTTGGGACGCCCGTACGAGAAAATACAAAACAAGCCTCGCTCTGAAAGAATGTTTTTACCCGGGGTCTCTCGCGGAGATCGGAAAATTCGGCGGCGACCTCAACGTTGATCTTTCTTTCCAGCCAAAGGTTTGTAGTGGTGGTGATTTCTGCATCGATCGTCCGACGACGAGTGTGCGGTTAAGACCGGGAAGTGGCCGCTTCGGTCTGCAACATGAACCGGGAAATAACTGGGACCAGACTATTCTGAATACCATCAACAGCAGTGTGACGAATGCCATCGGTAGATCATTGCGAATCCCTCTCACAGGCGGAATCCGTTCTCTCACCTCTGTACCTTTGGAAGCCGAAGGAAGAGTCGATGCCGGCCCGGGATATTTCGGTGCTTGTCTCAGACCCGCAGCAGTCAGGGGACAATAGTTATTTTATCCGCCCGATCTTTCTCAGATATAAAAACACTTCCACTGACAAGAAGACCGTGAACGAGGAATAGAAAGTCCAGACCAGAAACACCAGGAGTGTTCCCGCGGCTCCGTACACCGAGTCCGCCGCAACTTTCTTCAGGTAACTCGCAAGCAATACGTTCCCGATCATGAAAAAGACCGACGAAAGAATCGCCATTTTAAAAGCGTGTTTTTTCCGGGGCCGCCGACTGGGAGTGAAATAGTGAAGCCCCATGAACATGCAGATGTAGAGAAAGAAATTTGCGACCAGGACCAAGTTTCTATACTGCCCAAAAATGTCATCCACGAAAGTCGTGAGGGAAAAGGAGGCAATCAGAAGTGTGGCGCCGATGATCACGGCCACCATCGCAAAAAATCTTTCGATGAAGAAAGTTCGCACGGGTTTGGTGACTTCCGGAGTCCAGAAACCGTAGATCACATCCAGCGCGTATCGGAATTGTAGAAAAACCAGCGAAGCGGTAAAGAGAAGAACGAAGGCTCCGATGATCCCGGAAATCGTTCCGATATCAATTCCCTCTTTGGCGTTCATAAAAATCAGGGCAATCATGTCCCCGACTTCGGGCGAGAAAACGACACTCGCTTTCTCCACGATCCTTTCCTGAGTTGTTTTTCCGACGAGTGCGGCCACGTAAAGAACAATCAGGAAAAACGGAGCAAGTCCCAGTGCTGAGTAATAGGAAACGGAGGACGAGAGAAGAAAGAGATTGTCGTCGTAGACTTTGGCGGCGAGGTTTCTAATCCTTGTGGCCGGGCTTTTCCTGATGAGTTCCATCTTCTTCCTCCATGCGGAGATACTGGTCTTTGTAACCGATGTAGGCCATGTAGTGATTTGCGATTTTGTGAATCTCTTCCGGTGTGAGCGCGCGCTCAACTACCGCTGGTCTTCCCTTGATCATGCTTCCTGCGGGAAATTTTTTTCCCGGACTCACGAGCGACCCTGCCGCCACCAGACAATTGTCACCAATCTCTGCTCCATCAAGGATAATCGCACCCATTCCGATGAGGCAACCATCTCCGATCTTGCAGCCATGAAGAACAACACTGTGACCCAGCGAGGTGTTCTTCCCGAGAGTCAGAGAATTCAGTTCTGTCACATGGAGCATCGAGAGATCCTGCACATTTGTATTCTCGCCGATTTTGATAAAGTTTACGTCGGCGCGGATGACACAGTTGTGCCAGATATTTACGTTCTCTCCAAAGTCAGCGCGGCCGATGACCTGCGCTCCCGGAGCGATATAGACACCTTTTCCGAGGACAGGAAAATGTGTGAGGTAACGGGAAACTCTTTTCATCACGCCCCCTTCTTGAGAACGGCGAGCACCTGAGAATTCTCCGGGAAAAAATGAGGACCCAGAAACTGGATCTTCCCGCCCTGTCTCATCACTTCTTCCGCCAGTTCATTGAAGATATCCACCGAAGGGTTCTTCTTCTGGATCTTTTTATGAAGCTCAAATTCTCCGGTATCGAGATCAATTTTTCCCCAGAGTTTTCTCTCCACCGGTAAAACCAGATGGATGACTTTTCCCTGGCAGACGGACTTCACGATGAGATCAAGATCGGTCACAATTTTTTTTGATTTCAGCATCCGCTTCAGCCGCTCTTTTAACTGGGCCGAATAAAAATCCATGATCGCGGGCTTCATCACCCGGCACTTTTCAAGAATTTCCACACAGGTCTTTTCGTAAAAATCCGCATCGTAATGGGAAATGATTCCGGTCTCATCATCAAAGCTTTTAATGAAGAGCTTTTTCATCTCATCAAGTCCGGTCACGATGACAGGAAGAGAATCATACAGAGTGAGATCCATGACTTTTTTGGCAATCGAGCGGATGGCGAGAATACTCTTATACGGAATAAGTCCCATATACTGGGGCGCAAAGATTCTGGGGGTGCCGCCAAAATCTTTGTTCGTGAAATCCTCAAACTCGTAGTGCTGAAGAATTTCCACGTGCCGGAAGTCGGCGCGGTACACGCGGATATCGTAGAGGGAAACGTTCACGATAATGAACTCCGGATTCACCAGAAGTTCTTCGAGAAGAGGTCTCAGGTGAAAGCTCGTGCCGAACATACAGAAGGGATCGATGGATTCCGTCAGCGCAATAAAGCCCTGGATCGTGTCTGAGAAAAAAAAGCCGTGCCCCTTGTGGGGACTCGCCTTCATCACTTTCCGGACAGATGATTTTCCCTTAACCAGAATTTTTACAAGTTCCGGGCGGTCCTGATGGATCAATTGTGCCGCCATATCATTCATGAAAGCCTCCCAGGATGCCTCGCTTTCTTCTTTGGCAAGTGGCGAAAGAAAAAAGGAAAGGCAGGGAGTTTTCGGATGAAAGAGAAGCTGGTTGAGATTAACTGGTTTCACAAATTATTGACCCTCTGGGCCGTCGAGTTCATTATTCCAATTATAGCCGAGAGACGTCGTTTCATGATAGCGTTTTTGCACTATGAAAGAGCTGCATTATGCATTCGGAATCGATATCGGCGGAACTAACACCAAGATTGGTTTCTTCGATCATCAGGGTGCCCTTCTTTCCTATCATCATATTCCCACTGATAAATCACTGACTCCGGAAAAGTTCATTGAGAGGATAGCTCAGGAATCATTTACTCTGGTGGCCCCTCTCGGCTTTTCCAGGGGCGACAAGCGCATCATCGGACTCGGTGCCGGTGCACCCATGGCGAACTTCTTCACCGGCATGGTGCTCGAGGCTCCCAATCTCGGTTGGAAAAACGTCCCGCTAAAAGCGCACTTTGAAAAATACTTCAGCGTGCCTTCAGTGATTGAAAACGACGCCAATCTCGCGGCCGTCGGAGAGAAGCGCTGGGGTTCTGGAAAAGATCTCAGTGATTTCGTTCTCATCACTCTCGGAACCGGAGTTGGAGCTGGACTCATCCTCAACAATTCCCTATTCCGCGGTCACGACGCTCTCGGAGCTGAAGGCGGCCACGTCCTGATTCCTCATGAAAAAAAGCGCCTGTGCTCATGCGGGGGAATGAATCACCTCGAAAGTTTTCTGTCTGCTCAGGGAATTAAGCAAACCATTCACGAACTCACCGGTGAAGAGTGGAAGATTGAAAAACTGGGCCAGCTCTACCATGAAGGCAATCAGCGCGCCAAAACCATCATTCACACGATCGCTCATGAACTCGCCAGTGGACTGACCAGCATGGCGGTTCTTCTGGGCCCTCAGGCCTTCATCATCGGCGGCGGAGTTTCGAAGCTCGGTGAGCCGTTCAACCAGGTCATCCTCGAAAAACTAAATGAGATCGTGCACTTTTCCCTCAAGGGAAAAATCAAGATCATCTCTGCCACTCTCTCGAGCGATAAGGGAGCGATCTACGGTGGAGCTGCCCATATCTTTGAAGAGGTTAAGAAATGACTCCTGAAGTGCCGCAGGACTGGCATCTCGATCCGGAAAATAAAGAATCAAAAAAGCTCAACGAAATCGTCTCTTCTCACGCGAGGAAGCTCGCCCGCGCTCTCTCAGAAGCAGAAACGAAAGACGAAAAATTCGCTGCTATCTTTGCTTTCTACAGAAAGTATTACACGCTCACCATCTGCAAAAGCTGCGTCTCGGCCGGCATTAACCGCTCGCCCACGCGTGATATTATCCTCGATTATCCCTGGAAAGATCTGAAGCAGGACCGTTTCTTCTGCCTGAAAATCTGGGAAAAGATCAATACGTGAAAATCCCCTACCCACTCATCCTGGCCTCGACGTCAAAATATCGCGCAGAACTTCTCGCCAAGCTTGGCTGGAGCTTTTCTACTGAAGCTCCGGGTGTGGATGAAGCCCCGATGAAACTTCTGGAGATCGCCCCGGATGAAATGGCCCTGAGACTTTCGCGCATGAAAAGCGAAGCCGTCTTCGCCCGGAACACTTCCTCCTGCGTGATCGGATCTGATCAGGTCTGTGCTATCGGTAACACAATCTACGGAAAACCTCTTTCAAGGGACGGCGCCGTTCGCCAGCTCCAGGAGATGAATGGAAAAATCCATGAGCTCCTCACGGCCGTGACGGTGACATCGCCTGCCGGGCAGACGTCATTTCTGAATGTCACCCGCCTTCACATGAGAGAGCTGACGCTGGAAGAAATTACGAATTACGTTGAGACTGACCTGCCGCTCGACTGCGCCGGGAGCTACAAACTGGAAGAGCGCGGAATAAAATTATTCGAACGAATCGAAATGGACGATCACACCGCCATCATCGGTCTGCCACTCGTTGAGTTGACGAGCGTTCTCCTTGATCTGGGTTATCCATTCTGATACGGAGCTGAAACTTGAAAGCAATTTATGTCCTGATACTTTTTCTGACTTTTTCGTGTGCCCAGCTTCCGAAGAAGCGCTCTGACCGTTTGTCGATCCTTCAGGGTGTGACGAATGCTCAGTCGGTGGAATTCAGTATCCTCATACCTTCAGGAACAACTCCCCGTTTTGAACTCCGGAGTGCAGAGGGCGAAATCCTGAAACCGGAAGAAGTGAAAACTGTAAACCGGAATTTTACTCCCTATACCCTCCACAAGATGATCTTTCTTCGCGACCAGAAAAAAGATTTCAATCTCTATGTGTTTGAAGGAGAAAAGATTGTCGACCAGAGGCTCGTGGGAAAAGGTCAGCAGCAAAACGGTAAACTCAACATCGCCGTCGCCAGCTGTATGGATGACTATCTCTCTAATCACTTCTCCATCTGGGATACACTGGCGAAGAAAAATCCCGAGTACCTTCTTCTGATCGGTGACAACGTTTACGGAGACAAAAGCGGAAAAGACAATTTCCACAAAGAAGCAGATCCGGAAACGCTCTGGAAGCGCTACATCGACATCCGCCTGACTCTCCCGCTCTATTTTCAGGAAAAACTCATTCCGGTACACGCTCTCTGGGATGATCACGATTACGGCGCCAATAATTCCGGAAGGGATTACCAGCACAAGGAAGCATCGAAAGAAATTTTCGATGCCTTCATGGCGCAGGAACTCTCCGAAGAAAACTGGGAGCGCGGATTTGGTGTCGGGGGACTTCTCTCTCTGGGAGACTTCAATCTCTACTTCCTGGATGCGAGATACTTCCGCGCACCGGAAAAAGAAGGCTCGCACCTGGGTGCGGACCAGACAAAATGGCTGGAAACAAAACTCCGTGAAGAACCGGGTCCAAGCCTCATCATTAAAGGTGATCAATTTTTCGGAGGCTATCATCAGTTTGAATCTTTCGAAGGAAATCACCCGCTCGACTTTCAGATCTTCGTGGAAGAACTGAAGAAGGTCCCGACACCATTTGTCTTCGTCTCCGGTGACCGGCACATGTCTGAGATCATGCAATTTCCGCGCGCGCTTTTCGGAAAGCCAAGTTTTGAGATCACCTCAAGTCCCATTCACGCAAAGATGTTCCCGGGTGGAGTCGATAAGAATCCGTGGCGTGTCGTGGCCAACAAAGAGGCCTTCAACTTCACCATGATCCAGAATACTGCCCAGGATGATCATTGGTTCCTCAATGTGGAAGACATTGGTGAAAAAGGTGAAGTCATTTACAAAAGAGAGCTCGCTGTCTTCATCAAGGATCTTCAGAACAATCTGAATGAAGTCAGGAAGAGAAGAAGAATGGGCACGCGCCGTTACCGCAGGTATCGTCCGCGTCGGAGACGTTAGACTATTCGGCTTTTTTTCTGGTGAGGATCTTGTCGAGGTTTCTGACGTAGGCCTTGGAGATTCGCTCGAAGATACTGTCGCTTGAATCTTCCTTATAGACACTCTTATTACTCTCGTAATTTCTCAGGACAACTTCTTTCTCCTCGTCATTCATCTGCGGCTTCTCATCGAAATCAATGAGGACATCCGACTTATCACCAGCTTTTGGTGGCGTGTAAGTTGAATCCAGGACAGATGCTGCTTCGAGCGCTTCTTTTTCCTTGTCCACTTTTCTCGACTCGGGCTGGCCCAGAAGAGGGAGGGAAATTATGAGAGTTAGTAACACGACTTTCATAGGGAAATTCTAACACAATTCCCGGAAAATTCTGCTAGATTGTCCTCATGAATGATTCGCAAGGCCTATGGGGCAAAGAAACTCAGCACTTCCACTTACTGACACCCGATCATGTGATGGGGGCAGTTGAGTCTCTGGGAAGGAGACTCACGGGCAGAAACATGGCGCTCAATTCCCTTGAGAACCGGGTTTATGATGTGGAACTCGCAAAACCCGAAGACATGGGCGCAGGATTTTCCCATCAGAATGTCATCGTAAAATTTTACCGTCCCGGCCGCTGGTCAAAAGAGCAGATCCAGGAAGAACACACTTTCCTTTCGACCCTCACAGAGTTTGAAGTTCCGGTGGTCGCTCCGCTGGAGATTAACGGCCAGACAGTTCTCCTGAATGAAGAAACAAATCTTTTCTACGCGCTTTTCCCGAAAGTCATGGGACGGCTCAAAGATGAATTCAACAAAGAGGAGTCCGAGCAATCGGGCCGCCTCATCGGACGGATTCACAACATCGGTTCCATGGGAACGTTCTCCCATCGCCTTGCTCTCTCACCGGTGACCTTCGTGAAGAGAAGTGCTGAGGCCCTCACGGATACGAAAATCGTGGATCATCCGAGTTTTGGCTACTACATCTCACTTCTTCCGCAGCTCGAAGCTCTCATTACCCCGCTCCTTGCTCCCCTGCCGGTCCAGAGACTTCACGGCGACTTTCATCGGGGAAATATCGTCTGGACGAGTGCGGGCCCCATGGCGGTGGATTTCGATGACTGTCTCACGGGTCCCATTGAACAGGACCTCTGGCTCCTGAAGGCCGGAGCCGATGAGGATTCCCTGAAAGAAAGAGAATGGTTTCTTTCTGCGTATAAAGAGATGACGAGGAAAGAGTCGCTCCGGATGGATCTCACGGAAGTCTTCCGTGCCATGCGGATGGTTCACTTTAATGCCTGGATCGCCAAGCGCTGGGATGATCACTCCTTTCAGCGCATTTTTCCTCAGTTCACAAGCGCCGGTTACTGGGACAAGGAACTGATTGACCTCAGAGTTCAGATCTCCCAGATCTCCGATAGATCTGGCACCCAGTTTGGATATTAAACTCCAGTACTAACAAGAAAAGCGAAGCTTCAGGCACTTAGTGTGTCTGGATTTTCGACACCTGTTAAAAACCTGGAGGTTTTTATGAAACTGATGACATTCCTGGCAGCGATGGTTTTCGTGGGCCAGACTTTTGCTGCCTCTGCCTTTGAGAAAAAAACCAAGAAAGAAATGATCGAGCGCACTTCGTCACTGATCACGAAAGTGGAAAGTATCGAAGAGCACGCCAAAAAAGAAGAGTCCAAAGAGGCCTGCGCTGGTATCCGGGAACTTCTCGTAATTTACCCTGAACAGCTAAAGAGCATCGGCTCACACATGAACAACAATAAGACCAAGGTCATCGTGGCAAGAGATGAAGTTTTGAATCAGCTTATCTACGTTCACAGACAGTCAGTTGTTTGTGAGCGCGGGGAAAATGCGGAACACGTTGATCCGAAGGATGTTGAGAAGACGATGAAGAAAATTGCGAAATCCCTCAAGAAGCAGAAGAAGCTGATTGAGAAAGAAGATACTGATTTTGCCAACGAATTCTACTATCACTACGAATATTAATCATCCCGGGGCAGGAGTTTTACTCCTGCCCGTCGTTGAACTTCACGCCGATTTTAAACTCCACATTTGATTCATCCACTGATCTGTGGGCCATAACAGTTCCCACCAGAGGATCATCGAGATCAAAAGTATCAAAACCGATGATGAAAACTTCTGACCCCTTTGGGAAATTCTCCGGCTGGAAAGTCAGAAACCCCATTCCCCCACGGGAAAGATCGAAGAGCTTTAAGGTGTTGAGCTTGGTTTCACCCTTCACCACCACCTTCACCAGTTTGTCGGCCTTGGGCCTGACTCTCGGACTCTCCCGGCGTTCAGCGTACAACTTGTCTTCTTCATCCAGAGAAACAGGATTGAATTCCGTATTGAGGAAATCCTGATCCCGGGACGAGCGCTCTCTCATCGATTTCACTTTTATGAAATCATTGATGTGTTCAACCTTCGATGACGTTTTGGAAATCCAGGTCGTTGAGATGTGATTTTTTTTGAAATTGAGGGCCTCATCGGGCTCATCCAGCAGGCGCATTTCCGCCGGAAAAAGAACGGAAACATCTGTCGGACTAAGAGAGAGAATGGTCGACTTGAAAATGACCTGCTCACTTTCGAAATAGAAATAGACCGGAAGGCCGAATTCCAGTGGCTCTTCGGCCGGAAGAAAATGCATTGTTTTATTATCCACATTGAAAGAAACGAGCAGAGTTTCGCAGATCGTGCGTTTGCCACTTTCTTCCACCTGCCAGATAACAACTTTATGATCTTTCTGAACTTCGCGAAGGATCCTTACATAGGATAAATACCCGCTATCAGGATTAATAACTTTCATGGAATTGAATTGCCCAACCTTTGAGAAAAATTTTAGCATAGTGGTAAGGAATCACAATGCTTGCTATTATTATACTCCTCTTGTCGGGTACTTCTTTTGCTACGGATTTATTCGTTTCCTCCCAGCACATTTCCATCAATCGCCAGAACGAAACTGGCTGGCAGCATGAACTCCAGGTGAAGCAGGATTTGTCGCGCAAAGTTTACGCAGGAGCTGGAGCAACTTACATTGAAAGATTCTCTTTTTTTGAAAAACGCTACGGGGCCTTCGTCGGCTACAAACCTTCCGATCGCTTGAGCGTTGAGGCCCGCTGGTACCGCGGAGAAAACGATAACCAGATTCTCCCCCGTGATCAGAAAATTCTTTCGGCCTATTACGCCGCCGCTCCAGGACTCACACCGTATGTTGTCTACCGCGATTACCGCTACAGCGTCACGCGTGTTCACCTGGCAAGTCTCGGGATGGAAATTGAAAAATTTCCGAACATCATCCTCATCCCTCAGGTCATGATGGGGAAAGCGACTTTCAGCACGCCGGCCGGAACGGAAAATATCTACAACTATGGTCTGCGGGCAATGTACTATATCGAAAAAAAATTCACGACCTTCGTCTTTGGCTTCAAGGGCCGCGAAGCTTCTCAGGGGATTGTCGGTCAATCCAATGTCGTGGTGGACACACTTTCCGGCGGGCTCGGGGGAAGCTATTTCTTCCGCGATGATCTGCGTGCCGAGCTCGTTTTTGATCACACGAATTACAAACAACTTAAGAATCAGTTTCTGACGACTACCCTTAACCTGTATTGGACGTTTTAAATGAAAGAAAACATGATTGTTTTTCTGGTGGAAGGAACCGCCCTTTATTTTTTCGTTATCGCCTGCCTGTACTTTCTTCTCTTAGTCCTTTCCTGGATCAAGATGAGACGCTATCAGGGTATGACCCGGGCGGCAGAACTTCCGGGTGTGAGTTTTCTGATTCCCGCGTTCAATGAAGAATCGCTGATTGTGGAAACGATCCAGACCTATCTTTCACTTTCTCATGAGAAAAAAGAAATCATCGTCATCAATGATGGATCCAGTGACCAGACGATGAGGCTTCTTTCGACCATGTACCTTCTCCGGAAAGTTAAAGAGCACAGTTACGTCTCAATCACTCACCCCGAACTTCGCATCGTGAATGTTCCGCACATGGGCAAGGCCCAGGCCCTGAACCAGGGTCTTCATCACGCAAAATACGATCTCATCTGTACGATGGATGCTGATACCATTCCTTCCCGCGATGGTGTGGAAGCGTGTCTGTCTGCCTTTGCTCAGGACAAAACTCTCATTGCCGCAGGTGGCGTGATCCAGGTCATGAATTCCGGAACTTTAAAAAACCATCTGCCGGTGGACGGAAAAGCTTCCTGGCTTTCGACTTTCCAGCGCATTGAATATCTTCGTACGTTTGTGTGCGAGCGCTTAGGCTGGAGTCTCCTCGATTCCACGATTCTTATTTCGGGTGCCTTCTGCATGGTGAAAAAAGTTGCCGTGGAAAGAGTTGGTGGATTCAATCACCGCTCGATCACTGAGGACTTCGATCTCATCGTGAGACTCAGGAAAGCTTACGGTGAGGATGAACACAGAATGCGCATCCTCCCCGTCACTACATGCTACACGCAGGTTCCGGGATCGGTCCGTCACCTCATGCGCCAGAGGGTGCGCTGGCAGCTGGGCCTTATGCAGACTCTCTTCCAGAACACTTCTCTTCTCCTGAATCCAAAGCACGGTATCCTGGGCCTTGTGGCCATGCCGTATATGTGGCTCGTGGAACTTCTCTCCCCGATTTTTGAACTCACAGCATACGTTGCAATTCCCCTGGGATGGATGACCGGTGTTGTTTCCCATGAAGCCGCTGTTGCCTGGGTCGGGGTTGCTCTCTTCTACAATTTCTTCCTGTCACTGGCGGGACTTTATCTTGACCAGAAATACATCTCGAAGCGCCCGAATCTTTCGTGGAAGAAAATGGTCATGGGCTCACTCTTCATTCACATGGGGTATAAGCAGATGACGATGTGGTGGAGATTCCGCGCCCTGCTCAAGATGGTGAGCAATCACCAGCACTGGGGAGAAAAACCAAGAGAAGAGATTTTCATCGTTACGTGAAAAAGACATTCCGTTTCTGCCACTTCTTGGAAATCTTTCTGAGATGTGGCTCGATGAAGGGCTTCGCGCGGTAGCGGGTCCTTTCTAAATCAGCCGCGGCCGCAAGTTGCTGTTCAACAGTTTTCCGGAATACATCCATCAGATTTTCTTCTTGCCCGAGAGTCGCTTCGCGCCCCATCCGGTTAAGCTCCAGAAGGACCTGATGAAGGCTTTCCGCCGTCGACAGGCATCCCGCAATCGGCTGATGCTTCACCTTAAATTCTGAGATCCTGTCAGTCGTAAAGGAAACCCGTGGCAGGTCATGAAGAGAGGTCGTGAGTTTCATCATCTTTTTGGCACAGGCCCAGGTCCCGTCGATCACAAAAACCTGAAGAGGTTTTCCCGGAAGATCCGTTGCGCTGGCCTCTGAGAGATTGACGGTATTTTCACCCGGGTAAAGGACCACACTCTGATAATTCTCATCGTTCAGAACCTTAAGATACTCCGGGTCCGAATCAAATCCGATCCCCACGATAATCTGCGAATTCTCGAGAATCAGGTGGCTGAAGCGCCCCGTCCCGACCTTCTCTTTTTTGTATTCCATGGGGTGCATGAGAATAATAAATCGCGTCTGCGTCCGGAAGGGACGAAGTTCGGAACACACACAGGTTGCAAGGCGCCGGCGGCAGTGAAGACACAGATTCATTTTTCTCTTATACAAAAAAAGAACTCTGGTCGGCCCCTGCAAGTTTCGATTATATTCTTCCCATGCGGACATTGTTTTTCCTTCTTCTCACATTCTCTCTGAATGCTTTTTCCGCCCAGAACACCGAGCTCTCATGTGAAATGAAGCGCGAAGACTGGGAAAAGATGAGCTTTAGCTTTAAGTTCCTGACCCCGAAGCGGGCCCTCACGACTTTTTCCTTTAAGCGCGGCGAAGTTTCCGGAAATCAAAATGTTCCCGTCTCGGCGATTCACCAGTCGAGTGAGGCCCGGTACGTTGGTGTGAATTTTCAAGGCGATGAAAAACTCGTTTTCATCCTCCTTACCCCTATCTTCGCGCCGGAAAACCTTGGAATGTCGTTCGATATCGAAGTCGTCTCTTCGATCTACGGGCCCACTTACCTCAAGTGCCAGGCCACGAAATAAGACGCTCTGCAGGAATTAACCGCCAGCTAATTTCACCTTAAATCCCAATCTCTCAAGATGCCCTTTGATCTTCTCGCGATGATCGCCCTGAATCTCAATCCGGTTATCTTTGAAAGTTCCGCCCGTTCCACACAAAGATTTCAGTTTCTTCGTAAGGTCTTCGAAGTACGGATTATTCACCGGAAGCTCGAAAACGACCGTCACGGTTTTTCCACCGCGGGCGTTTTTCTCGAGTCGGACTTTTAAGGTGTGATCAAGGGGTTTGAGATCAGAAGCTTTCGGACAGGCACAGGGAAATTTCCCACAGGTTTTGCAGCGCTTTTTAAAATTGGGATCGTCGGAGTAGACGATTTCGTAGTCAGACATCTTTTGAAAGTAAGGTCGACTCATCCATGAGTCAAGTTGGACTTCCTTGTGTAGGCCTCGGCTTAGTTAAAAGCAAAACCTCCCAGAAGAGTTGTAGCTAGCGAGAAAAAACCAAGACCTAATAACAGGATGACTTTTTCCATTCGGCACTCCTTGTTCGCCTCTCACAGCATGTTTACGCCCGAGGTATTTATGATGCATCTCACTTTTGCTCTCAGTCAGATTAAGTAGGCCCTAACATCGTCTTTATGCTAGGATACGCCCATGTCCAGGTATGTTTTGTTCCACAAACCCTATGGAATTCTTTCACAGTTCACCCCGGAAGACGGGGCCAGAACCCTTGCCGAGTTCAACCTCCCGAAAGATGTTTACGCTGCCGGAAGGCTAGATAAAGACTCCGAAGGGCTTCTTCTCCTGACCGATGATGGACAACTCATTGAACGCCTCTTAAATCCAAAAAATGAAAAAGAAAAAGTGTACTGGGTGCTCGTCGAACGAGTGCCGACAGAAGACGAGCTTCAAAAAATGCGCACGGGTCTCAAGATCGAAGACTATGTGACCAAACCCTGCCAGGTAAAAATTCTTGATCCTCAACCTGACGTCGCTCCCCGCGATCCCCCGGTGAGATTCCGGAAAACCGTTCAGGACATCTGGATTGAGATAAAAATCTCCGAGGGAAAAAATCGTCAGGTGAGAAAAATGACGGCGGCGATCGGGCACCCGACTCTTCGCCTGATCCGTGTGCGCACGGGAGACTATGAGCTGGGCGATTTAAAACCCGGTGAGTGGAGAGAGTTATGAAATATCTTTTCCTTTTTA
>CANGAC010000014.1 GCA_947451425.1 Bacteriovoracaceae bacterium
TATCAAAGTCCGGATTCGTGATATCTTTTTTCGGATTGAATGAGATGTCTGCTGAGGTAATCGTGTACTCACTGTTCTTGAAAAAGACGCGCGAGGAATTCGGCGGGGAAAAGACTCTTCCTTCTCCACGCGGGCGGGTGGGACTGCCGAAGACTCTCGCCTCTCCGCGAAGGGAAACATCCATTAAAGAGTTTGAAACGCGGATATTATTATCCGCCTTGACGTTCACGTTCAGGCGAAGAAGTTTTCCGAGTGCCGATTCCTGATTCTTAGGGAGGTAGCGGACATCTCCTAAACCGGAAGACTTGGAAGAGAATTCATTTAACTCATTCACGATCAGGGCCTTGTTGACCATGATCTCGCCGCCGACATCGTAGGGCCTCGCGTTTCCGAGGATGATTCCTTCACCGGTGAGGTTCACGACGGATTTTCCGAGAATCGGAATTTCGGCGCGATCGAGGACGTACTTGATGTTGACGTCCGGTTCACCTTCACCGAAGTAAACTTCTCCACGGAAAAGAGCAGAACCGTTATCAAGTGCTGAGCGAAGTTTTTTGATGAACAGTCTTCTCTCAGAAAATTCCAGGTCATACTGAAGGTCATTCAGCGGGAATGGCACGCCTTCGATGGAAAGATTAAGCTTCTCCGCTTTGCTGGTAAATGCCAGCTTATAGCGGTTCCCTGCACTTGTGATTTTTGCAGAGTTCGTCATGAACCCTTCAGCAGAAAGAACCGGCGCCACCAGGATTTCCAGGATTTTTGAATTCACTTCGATTTCCTGAAGGAGAGAAACATCTTTGCCGAATACTCCGGAGCCTTTCGCATTAAACTTGAGATCCGGCTGCCGGACCGACATGTCCCATTTTTCGATCACATTATTTTTGATCAGAAAATCCGGGGCATTCGAAGCGTACTCAAACCTGAACTCTGGATGGATGAAAGAGAATTCTTTCATCTGCGCAGAGAGGTTCATGTTCCGGAAAAATCCAGTGAATTGGGTAGTCAGGTCGAAGGCGATTTTCCCCCTGAGATTTTCGTTCTCAAGATGCTGGCCGAGAAGGGCAACGAGGATCGGTTTAGCGTCGGGCAGATTCACTTTCAGGTTAATCTTTGAATCACCTTTTTCGTTCAAGGCCACATTAAAGAAACTCGTCAGGGTGTCACCAAGAAAGCCAAGTCTCCCGTTGATGTAATCAGGATGAATGATCATCTCAAAGTCGGAATCATCAAACTTGTAATTCGGCGAGTGAGTATCAAAGAGCTTGGTCTTGAGTGATAGGGTGTAATCTTTTACCGGTCCCTCGCCAACGAGTGTTCCGCTAACCTGAGAATCAATATTCAGGTGAAGCAGCTTGGAGAGATTGAACGATGAAAGCGAGATGTTTTCCCACTTGAAGTTCGTCTTCAGTTTCCGTTGGTTCAGCCAGTAGCTGAAGGTCCCGATGATATCACCGCGGCCTTTCTCGGCATCGATGTTCGAAAACGTGAGGAGCTGTTCGGAAAGTTTGATGTCCAGGGAGCCGGAATTAATTGTTTCACCGTAGGCAATCAGATCATTGAACTTCACACCCGCTTTTACTTTCAGACCATCGAGACTTGTTTTTCCGTAAATGGCGGCATCAACTTTCCCGATAAAGTTCAGATCCTGTGGAAGAAAATCAACTTTCTCGAAAAGCGGATGAAGAACCTGCGAGAGATCGTGATAATTTGTATACGGGGAGTTAATCCCGAGAGCGATATCGCCATTATCCCAATTGATGGCACCGGTTCCCGAGATGGGAGTTGACCCAAACTTACTCTCGAACTTATTGATGAGCACACTGTCGTCACCAAGATCCACTGTCAGATCAGTCTCCGTATCACCAAGACGGTAACCGAGAACTTCGAAGCCCCGCATCTTCCCCTTGAAATTAAGATCGGTGTCTTTCAGGGTTCCACCAACCTCAACACTGAGAGTGCCTACACCTTTCACATCCAGGCGTGCGATGTTCCCGAGATCCTCGAGATCTACCTGGGCATCTACGATAGAGAAGCGCGCGTGTTCTTTTTTCACATACCCGTCCACGTCCAGCTTGGAATGGGGAAGTGTGATGTTGGATGAGAGATGAACTTCACCACCAATCAGCGTGACCAGAGCATCCTTCATCGTCGCGGATTTCACCATAACCACCGGGAATGGCTTTTCTTTCCCGACGATGAGCCCCAGATTATTTATGACAAAACCATTTACGGGCCGGAAGAGATAATTGTTCTGATGATGATTCACATCAAGAAGGCCGGTCATCTCTCCTTTCAGGACGGATAGGCTCGGCACAACCTTGAGCGCATTAGGCAAATGGAACTTCTGGAGATTCACACGGACTGTTTCAGACAGAAATTTCCCACTCTCAAACTCGAAAATCGTAGTAGGCGAGACGAGATTGGCCTTTTCCTCATTGTGGGTCACATTTGCGGAATGGAGAATGATGTTCTTCTGGGAAAAGTGAAGCTCACCCTGGATCTGATCGGCTTCGAGCACGCTTGAGTTCAGGGAATCTACAACGAATTGTGTTTTCCCTTCAAGACTTCCATTCTTGTAATCGATGTTAAAGATGGCGTTGGCAAATCCCTGCTCGAATCTGATTTCCGGAGGTAGCCCGATTTCCCGGTCGAAATTCCGAAGGTGGAAGTGTGACTCTCCGTTGAAAGTGGCAGAGGCACCTTTGAGCTTGGGATAATTGTTGATCTTCCCCTTAAGGAGGAGCGTCTGAACATCGTGAAGAACTTTCAGCCGGTAAATGTCGACGGAATTTCTGGAGATTTCCACATCGCCCCAGACTTCATCCACAGAATAATCTTTGTCAGCGAACGGTTTAATGTTCGACAAGTGGAAGCGGACCATGAAGTCCTTTCCTTTCTTGAAGATCTTGAGCCTTCTGGCTTCCATTAAATCGTGGTTGGCATGAAGCCGGGTGTTCTCAATCAGAAGGGTATCGATCCGGACCGGAGCTTCTTCTGAAAGATCGAAAATCTTATCAATGAGTTTTTTATCAATCTCCGTTGTCTCTTCATCTTTCTCAGGGAAATTGTAATCGATCACAGAATCGGAAATCCTGATTTCACCGAAAGTCAGCTTCCTTTCTTCCAGTTCGATCAGGCTCACATAGAAACCCAGTCGCCCGAACTCGGCCATCAGGTTTTCATCCGGAGAAATAGTCTTCCGGACTTTTACACGATTCAGCTCGATTCCGGGAGGGAAGATGGAGAAGCCAATGTTCTTAATACTGATATTGGTATTTGTTTTCTTGAGTGACAGGTCAGAGATGACTTTTGTGATGAGAGAGCCAAAAGAATTCGTATGAACGAATATCACCAGTGCGGCGATCGACGCACAAACGATAAAGACAATAGCTCCCAGGACACTTTTAAATCTCATCCGAGTTTCTCTAGCCTCTCTCTCGCCATACGGTAGCGGGAGTCTATGGAAACAATCTTACGGAGCACGTGACGGGCCTCCGTTTTCCGGTTGAGACGCAGGTACGCTTCAGCTTCACAATAGAGAAACGAAAGTAAATCATCCTGACTGGAAATGAGTTTCATGGATTCAAGTGCCAGATCAAGGGCCTTGCGATAATCGCCGGCATGGAGAAGTGCAGTGAGTGCCAGATAGGCAGCTTTCAGTTTTATCCGATCATCTGTGGCCCTCTCATGGACGATCATCGCAGCTGAGCCGGCGACTCTCGGAAGTTCACTCTGGAGAAAACTGACTGCAAGATCCAGAAGACTCTCGTCACTGAAATTCTGATTACGAACCAGGTGAATCAGGAGGCCTTCATCTTCCGAATGTTGAGGCATCGAAGACATCACGAATGATTTGTCTTCATCCTCTTCAAGAGTTAAATCAGGAGACTCGTGAATTTCTTCCCGGGGGATTGGCTGGGTCATATTCACAAAATATTTTTTGAGATCGGGAAAATGTTTCGCCACGTAGACGAAATCATACTGGGGATGCGTTGCGAGTTCCTGCGCATAATCGGTAGCAATGGAATCAAGTTTGTGAGAGACGAAGAGACTCATCAGCATGACGCCAAAACGGAAGTCGTCAAAGTAAATCACGGCCTCAGCGAGTTTCTTGTAATCCTTCTTCTCCGTCACTCCGTTTACCAGAAGCGAAAGGAAGCTCTGGAAAATTTCCAGATGACCTTTCTCAGTCTGAAGAGCAAGGACACTTGAGAGTGACTGGAGTTTTTCTTTCAGTGTCTTAGGCGATGATTTCTCGAAGGCATCAAGGATGAGTTGTTTCAGCTCGGACTCGGCACCTGAAATATCTTTCCTCAGGAGTGTCAGCGCAAAGCTCTGGATCTTCAGCTGGAAATCCGCCCGGAAATATTTCTGTACGAGTGCACGGATAGGTTCCGGAATGGATGGAAGACTTCTCTCAAAGAGTTTCAGGTGGTAACTGGAAATCAAATCGTGAAGTTCCTGGATGCGTCCGCGTTTTTCGGAAAGCTTCATCCGGAAAAAAAGAATACGGAAATCCGATGATGCTTTTAATTCATCAGAGGTGTGTTCAAAGATTTCCACCGCGAGCTCATTGTCGATATCCCAGAGTGCGATCAGACATTCCGATGCGAGATGATCCGGCAGATATTTTTTCTGCTGAATCAACGCCGTTAAATACAGCGGAATGATTTCAGATCTGTTACCGGGAGTAGCGGATATGAGTGCGGTTTCGGCGGCCTCTTCGGCTGCAGAAAAATGCTCTTCGGCCATCATTTGCCGAATGGATGAAATTAAGTCCATCAAATGCCCTTCCTATGACATTAAACGCTTAATTTTATTATACTTTTAATTGAGTTTTTTCGCTAAATAATTGGTCGAAAATTGGCTCGAAACAAAGTCCGGATCGTTCAGGATACTTTTGTGAAGATCGATGTTTGTTTTGATTCCGCTAACGACCGTTTCATCGAGCACGCGTTTGGCGCGAGTGATACAATTGGCGCGATTATCGGCCTGAACGATGATCTTGGAAATCATAGAGTCGTAGTGCGGAGGTACAGTATATCCCGTATAAATGAAGTCATCTATTCTTACGCCAATTCCGCCAGGTCTGTGATAATGCGTGATATGTCCCGGTGAAGGCATGCCTGTTTTCGGATCTTCGGCATTAATCCGGAACTCGATGACGTGATTGCGGAAGATGATATCTGATTGCTTGAATCGGCTAACATCACCCTGTGCATGACGAATCATCTCGGAAATAAGATCAACACCTGTACGACCTTCCGTCACTGGATGCTCAACCTGGATCCGGGTGTTCATTTCCATGAAGTAAAATTTTTCCGTATCGAGATCATACAGGAACTCTACAGTCCCGGCAGAATCGTAGTCTACGAACTTCGCCAGGCGAACAGCAGCGGAACAAATTTCCTCTCTGACTTTCGGAGTGAGAACCGGCGAGGGTGCCTCTTCAAGGATTTTCTGGAAGCGTCTTTGAATCGTGCAGTCACGCTCACCGAGGTGAATCACGTTTCCGTGTTTATCAGCAAGAATCTGAACTTCGATGTGACGAGGATTGATGACATATTTCTCGATGAACAACGTACCGTCGCCGAAAGCTGCTTTCGCTTCTTCCTGTAGGCGGGAAAGTGCAGGCCAGAGCTCATCGAAATTTTCGATGCGCTTCATTCCACGACCACCACCACCAGCAGAAGCTTTGATGAGAACCGGAAAGCCCATCTTCTCAACTTCTTTTGTGATCTGAGCCTCATCAACGTCTTTCACGTAAATCGGTTCAAGGGTTGGGACTTTCGCTTTTTTCGCCGTGATTTTTGATTCGATCTTATCGCCCATCGATTGAATACATTTCACAGATGGACCAATGAAAGTGATGCCCCATTTAGCACAGGCCTCAGCAAATTCATCGTTCTCAGAGAGGAATCCGTAACCCGGATGAATCGCATCCGCGCCTGTGATATCTGCAGCGGAGAGGATCTGAGGAATATTGAGATAAGAATCTTTTGATTTCGCAGGACCGACGCAGACTGATTCGTCTGCCATCTTGACGTGAAGTGAGTCTTCATCCGCTGTGGAATGAATGGCAACGGTCTCGATGCCAAGTTCTTTGCAACTTCTGATCACACGAATGGCGATTTCACCACGGTTAGCGATCAGGACTTTCTTGAACTTCTTCACTTCGACATTCATTAGTTTGGCTTGATTTTAAAGAGTGGCTGGCCGAATTCAACCAGTGATTCATTTTCCACGCAGATCTCTACGATTTCGCCCGACTTATCGGCATCGATTTCGTTCATGATCTTCATGGCCTCGAGAACGCAAAGCGGTTGCCCAACTTTAACTTTGTCTCCGATTTTCACGTAAACTGGTTTTCCCGGGCCGGAAGAACCGTAGAAAGTTCCGACGAACGGAGACTTCACAACATGAAGGCCGGCATCCGTAGCAGCGGATTTCGCAGGAGTTGCTGAAGGATGAGCAACTGCCTGTGCAGGCGCCGGAGCGTGATGAACAACCGGTGCATGATGAACAACTGGTGCTGCAGAAGTCATGAAGCTGACAGAAACTTTGTAGTCTTTGCCTTCGACTTTGAGTTCAGCGACTCCCTGGTCCTTAGCAACTTTCACGATCTCTTTCAGTGTATCCATATTCATGATTAAGCCTTCTCGCGAGAAATGTATTCACCAGTGCGTGTGTCGATTCTGAGAACCTCACCTTCTTTGATGAAAAGCGGAACGTTGATCTGAAGGCCCGTTTCCATCACAGCTTTTTTATTACCACCAGTAGCTGTGTCTCCACGCATGCCGGGGTCTGTTTCGACAACTTTGAGATTAATGAAGTTCGGAAGTTCGATCGAGATCGGATTTCCGTTATAATAAAGGATGAACACCTTGATGTTTTCCTGGAGATAAAACTTATTATCACCAACCTGGTCGTGAGAAAGGTGAACCATCTCAAAAGTTGATTGATCCATGAAATTGTAACCATCCACGTCGGAGTAGTTATATTCCATTTCTTTTTCTTCCATGTCCGGCTTACCGACAGTTTCAACTCCGGCCTTGAAAGTGCGCTCAATCGTCTGGTTCGTTTCGAGATTACGAATACGAGTTCTGACGAAAGCCGAACCTTTACCTGGGTTCACGTGTTGGAAATCAACGATGATCCAAGGTTTGCCTTCGATCTCAATTTTGAGACCTTTTCTGAAATCAGTAGTTTGGTACATGAAATGAATCCTTTAAATTGCCAGTCGGAGACAGGCATCAATAATCAATGAAGCTGCGAATGAATCGCGACATAATAACTCTGTTTTCCAAGCCCGCTCATTATGGCGGAACAGGCTTTTGCCGTCAACAAAGTATGCCGGAACTCCTCCCGACGATAGACCTGTGAAAGGTGCACTTCAATTACTGGAATTTTCAGGATTTTCAGAGCGTCATGGATGGCCACAGAGGTGTGAGCAAACCCACCAGGATTGATAATAAGAGCGTCATATTTTTCGGAATGTGCCTGCTGAATTCGTGAAACAATTTCACCTTCAATATTCGACTGGAACCATTGAAGCGTTGCCTTGCCCTTCACTTTTTCCTCAGTCCATTTGGCAATGTCATCGAGAGATTCAGTCCCGTAAACTTCCGGTTCGCGCTTCCCGAGCATATTGAGATTGGGTCCGTTGATGATCAGGAAATTTTTCATGGGCGCTCTGCTCTTTGGCGAAGATTCCCGAGGAACTGGTCGAAGGCTTCGCGGACTTTCAGTTCAGCAGGAGACTTTGCCTTCACCTGGTTTTCAATGATCGAAATCAATTCATCATGGCCTGACTCTTCAGTCATTTTAGCCGATGGCTCGTGATTTTTTTTCATCGCACGGACTTCATTCAGTTTCTTCACCGAATTCTGATCCAGCGGATTGAGCTCGAGGATTTTTTCCAGAAGCTCAATCGCCTTATCGTAATAGTGCTGGCTGCAATAGAGGTCAATCAGGGTGTGTGAAACAATCGGGGAGTCTGAAGTGATTGTGGCGTTTACTTCATCGATCTCGCCGTGCTCGTCTTCAAATTCATCGGCGTAGAAATCATCTTCGAGACTTCTTTCCTGAACGGACTGATTGAGAATGGGATGAAGGTGTGAAGTCTCTTCTGTGCCAGGCTTCTGCATGACCCAGTCATCATCATCGTGCTCTGGTTCCGGTTGAGGTTTTTTACTCTCCGGAAGAGCTTTCTTGTGTGTGCGGTTGAAATCCACCTGAACCCAGTCATCGTCGACGGTGTCGGAAACCGGGATCACCATATCGGGAGCTTTGATCAATTGCTCAAGTGAAAGTTTCTTGTGCCCGACCATGAGATCGTCTTCCAGTTTTTTAACTTCCGAGGCAAAAAACTTATCACGCGGATTCATGAAGAGGAGGTACTTGTACGTATCCAGTGCCTCTTCGAGATACCCCAGGTGAATACACGCCTGGGCAAAAATCTTCTGGAGAGAAATATTATCGGCGTTCTGTGTGATGATGGGACGAAGCGTGTTGTAAGTAAGTTCGTATTTTTCGAGATCGTAATAACAGTGGGCAAGGACAATGTATCCCAAAGCATAATTGGGATGCTGGCGAATTCCTTCTTTCAGTATTTTCAGGGCATCGTCGTGCATCCCCAATTTGCGGAATGCCTCCGCCAGAGGTGCGAACACCTTCGAGCGGGGATTCTTCTTGTACATGCCATAGTACTTGGCCAACAAGGCAGATTGGTTTCGATTCCCCGACACAGGCAACCTTCCTTAGAGTGACTCGGAATCCGACTTCACGTTCGTTGCACGCTTCTCGGAGAATCCTGCCTCTTCCTGGTTAAGAATCCGCGGCGTGATAAAGATCACGAGTTCTGACTTTGACGTTTTCGTGTTGAAAGGATTTCTGAAAAGCCAACCAACAAGCGGTAGGTCCTTCAGGTAGGGAATCCCGGCGACGATCTCATTGCTCGAATGCGTGTACAGTCCCCCGAGCACAACAGTAGATCCGTTATCCACCAGCACGTTTGTGTTGATCGTTCTTGTGGTCTGGTTTGGTGGTGCTCCCACGATGGGTCTAATGCCGAAAGAAGATTTGTTCACGGTCACTCTGAGATTGATCGCGCCATCATTCGTCACCTGAGGTGTGACGTTAAGAGAGGTCGTTGCAGTCGCAGTTGAAAACCCTGTGGTCGTAGCACCGTTCGTTACGGTGTTCGTGGAGAACGCTGTAGATTCGTTGGCCGTGAGAGTAGCAGGCTGCTTGTTCTGCGTGACAACTCTTGGACTTGAAATAACCCGGGCCTTCGCTTCCTGTTCCATCATTTCGAGGTTGAAATTCAGGCCGGTTAATCGTTTGTAAATACCAATCGTAACTCCGGCGACGGTCGGACTATCAACGCCCGGAGCAGTACTAAACGCAAACCCAGGACCCCGCGCCGTTAACCCGGTCGTGTTAACAACTGGATCGTAACCGAAGGTCACACCCTTCGTTAAACCAATGCTTTTTGAATAATCTTCCTGAGCTTCTACGATCTTGGCTTCAATCAGGATTTGTGGAGTTTGAGTATCCAGTGTCTCGATGATTTTCTTAATCCGGTCAATCGCTTCAACAGTGTCGCGGATGATGAGACTGTTCGTCCTATCGTCGACCTGAATTTTCCCACGAGTCGGGGTGGTGTAATCTGCGATCACAGTCTTTATGTCAGCAAGCGTGGCGTAGTTAATAAGGAAGACTCTTGTTACGAGTGGCTCGAGAGTTTCTTTCTGTTTATTGGCCGCGATCAGGGCAGTTTGCTCAGCCGCCGCCTGATCAGCAGTTTTCATGATGAGAATGTTGGCGTTCTTTTCTGCCACGAGCTTAGAAAGCTTCATGATGGTATCGAGCGCCTGATCCCAGGGAACATTCGTAAGCGAGAGAGTAAGAGGAGGAAGTCCATTTACGTTCTGATCGATGATGATGTTAAAGCCCGAGGTATCCGCGATCATATTCAGAACGTCGGTGACAGGAATTCCCCGGACGTTGATCGAAATTCTGCGGCCTACATATTTTTTCGGTCCAGAGAGAGTAAGGTTCTCGAGAATATCTTCAAGGCTTGTTGACTTCGGTACATTGAGGCCAACGGCATCTGAAAAAGTTTCCTGCGATTTTGCCGTGGTTACCGCTGAAGACTTCACCTGATTTTTAGAGAAGACCCCGAAACGATTTTCAATGTTGAGAACGATATCGTTCCCTTTCGTTTCAAGGACAGAGCGGACGTTATCGCGGAGCTGGATGGCAAAACGGACATCATTGCTCGTGCCGGGTTTCCGATAACCGGAAACGTAAACAGTAGACCCCGGGAATTCAGATGTATCGATTCCGCGAAGAAGTTTCGGAGAAACTTTTGCGTTCTTCAGATCGAGAATAATCTGTTTGTCTTCGGTGACATGAAATCGTTCAGCAAGGATCGCCTGATCGGCTTCAATGATGAGCTTACTGATCTCCCCTTCCTGGGTGAAACTGACGTTCTTGATTTCCTGCGCCCCTACCGTAAT
The DNA here is from genome assembly GCA_947451425.1 of Bacteriovoracaceae bacterium. Classification (GTDB taxonomy): domain Bacteria; phylum Bdellovibrionota; class Bacteriovoracia; order Bacteriovoracales; family Bacteriovoracaceae; genus Peredibacter. The sequence continues at coordinate 10,524 of CANGAC010000014.1, forward strand.
AGCAAAGAAGGCGAGGAAAACAGAAAAAAATCCTTTCTTCATGTTCTCTTCCTTAAGAATGTCCATACCGGACTCTACTATTATTGTAGGGAAATTATCTTGAAATTGGTACCACAGTCTCTAAATATTCTTCCTGTCCGTACACATTGATAATTTTTTCCACGAGGATGATTCCCCCGGGAAGAATGGCCTTCACTTCAGCGTTGTCTGGTCCTATGCGTGCCCCTTCCTTGATCACAATCACGGCACCTTTTCCATCACCACGGGAAACCATGGCCCTTCTTTCTTTTCCGATCATGACTCCCACGACACGGATTTCGTAGATGTTCCAGTCACTCATCGATTGTTGTTCGAGGTTGCTGTAAAGGCCGCCCCCACGACTGAACTTGTTCCCACCTTGTCTCATCCGGGCGCCTTTCGGTTGCGGAGACTTGAAAGGATCTCTTAGTTCAAGAGGGTTCTGGATTCTGGTCTTGTCTTTGAAAAATTCATCAAGAGCATTCTTCGTAGGGGCAGCGAGTGCCCCGAAAGAAAGAAGAAAGAATACGATTGTGAGTTTCATACCAGAATATTATCCAGTGAGTAACGATGGCTGTCCACTTATTGATTTAAAAGCCGCGCTCAACCCGGAAACTTGGATTAAACCGGTAGGCCTGAATGATCGCCTCACCGTTAACAATCTGGAATCTTCCCTTGCGGGTAGCCCCGTTGGTAGTAAGCTTGAGACTTTTTACGTTATAAATCCTCGTCGCATTCCCGATCCGTTCAAAGAAAATAAGAAACTGAAGGAAGGTCCCGCTCGCTTTGATCGAATAATCTTTCGAGATGAAGTAGGTACTGGACTCCTCACCTTTAGGCTCCATCGTCGTGTCCTTGATATTCAGGACCTTCATTTCTGACTGGAATGCCGAAAGAATCTGGGAATCGTTTGTTTCGGCCGGGAGCTGCTTCTGAACGGCTTCGATGTTCTTCGCTACTTCCTCAACCCTGACCTTGTATTCATCAGCTTTTTTTACGAAGTCATTGATCTCTTTTACTTTCACTTTGAGCTTCACGATGTCGGCTTCCACCGTCGGGATTTCATTCTCAATTTCCGTCATGCGACCAGCGTGGACTTCGTAGAGCTCGTAGGTCGTCCAGCATCCATAGAGGAACATGAAAACGTGGATATTCGCGATGAGTTTATTGACGATTTCTTTCACTGGTCAAACCTCGCGATGTTGAAGCGGACATCAAAGACTTCAATTCTGGTTTTATCAGGTTCTCTTACATACTGAGACTGCTGACCAACGTTTGCATCGCGGATGAAGACTGATGATCGTAAGCTTTGAACAAAATTCCCAATGCTGGTGTAATCCAGGGCCTCGCCTTTAATCGAAAGGACATCATTTTCGATGATGAGATCTTTGATCCACATGTCAGCGGGTGTGTTTTTCGCAATATAAAGAAGGAGTGCGGAAGGATTTTTCTTGAAAGAAATAGCTTCTTTAACCGCGAGTAATTTTTTCTCGAGCGCTTCTTCCTGTGCCTTCAGATCTTTAATCTGATTTTCATAATTCTTTGCCTCATTGACCTTGCGCTTGAGACTGGCAACCTGAGTTTTCTTCTGATCGAGATCAGTCTGAAGCTCAGTCTCCTGACTCTCCCACATAGGGACAATGAGGAAGTCAGGAACATAAAGAAGCACAATCACCAGCAGGACCGCTTTGATCTTTAATCGCGTGAAATCGAAACCACCGATATTGGAAATATCGACCTGTTTCTTCGCGGTGGATAGATTGATCTTAATCATTGCCACTAGGTTACCTTCCTCATAGCAAGTCCGATGACAACTGGTGAGATAGCTGCGAGCTGGTCCGCATTCTCACCGAGCTTTTTATTATTCAGCTTGAAAGAGTTGAGGATATCAAGTCTCTGAACTTCGAGCCCTGTCACGATGGAAAGTTTCTCAAGAAGGCCCGGGAGAAGTGAGGAGCCCCCGGTGACAAAACAGTATTCAACTTTTTCCGCTGAACCCTGAGTGATGTAAAAGTTAATGTTCTTCTTAATTTCGGAAACGATCCCCTCAATCTGGGAATTGACGATATTCAAAATTTCCTGAGGAAGATTCCCGCGGTCATCAACCGTCGTCTTCAGGTCTTCAGCTTCTTCATAAGAAACTCCCATCTGTCTCTGAATTTCTTCCGTCACAAGTCCACCGCCGACGGGAACTTCTTTCGTGAAAATCGGAGCACCACGCTTATAAACGATCACCTTGGTACTCTGGGCACCAAGATCGAGGAGGAGTGTTCCCTGAGAATATTCTTCAATGTTATCGCCGAAAACTTCTTCCATGACGTTGGCGAGTGCCAGAACGTTAAGATCTACGACCTGGGCCGTGAGCTTGGCGTCCTTGCAGATGTTGCTGAAGCTTTCGATGATTTCATTCTTGGCGGCGGCAACGATCGCATCCTTTCCGCCCCCTTCGTTCTCACCGACGATATGGAAATCGATCTGGGAATCATCTGCGCCGAAGGTAATGTACTGTTCAGCTTCCCAGAGAATGTGATCTTCAATTTCTTCGCGGGACCCTTCCGGTACGTTCAATCGCTTGGTCATTGTATTCGGACCAAAAAGTCCAAGGCAAACCTGGCGTGACCGGATTCCGGACTGCTTAAGGGCTTCGAGAATACCTTCTACGATCTCTGATGGTTTCTGAATTTCATCTTCAATGAGTGCAGCTTCTGAAAGTGTGAAAACTCCGAAGCGCTCAATCTTAAATTTTCCGGGAGTGCCTGAAAGTTCGCAGACTTTGATACTATGAGAACCAATGTCGAGCCCAATGGTAACACCGGGACTCAGTTTCCCCATTAAGTCATCAATCTGGTCTTTGAGAGACTTGGCCAAAGCATTTTTCCTGGTGCTGTAATAACTTTAGTTCATTATAGGCAGAGTAAGTTGTAGATATCAAGAGGTTTGGAGCGGGTCGCCAAGTTTAGAACATCCACTGCTGGAGCTGATGGGCGTATTCCGGAAAATAAATCTGAAAACTCGCAACGAGAAGAATGGATGGACCGAAGGGAAGTGGCTTCTCTTTTGTCGTTTTCCCGAGGGAAATCAGAAGAATTCCCACCAGCGCCCCAACGAAACAGCTCAGGAAGATATTGAAAACAATTCCCATGGGACCAAGGAGAATTCCGAGAATTCCATAGAGCTTAATATCACCGCCACCGAGTCCGATCTGACCCCGGATCTTGTAAAAGAGCCAGGTCACAAGAAGCGTTCCACCGAAACCAACTGCTCCTCCGACTGCCCAGAAAGTCCATTGTGACGTGAAGAATGCAAAGGGGAGAACGGCGGCCAGGAGATAGAGATTGAGCGAATCCAGAAGTAACTGGTGGTCGAGATCAATAAAAAAGTGGCAGATGAAAATGCAGGCCACGGTAAAATGGAAAGCGTAGAACGCAAGGCTCAATTCGCTCAAGTCTTCGGGAAAAAGCCAGAAAGCAATCAGTCCGGTGAGAATTTCTATCAGGGGATAGCGCCAGGAAATCCGCGCTCCACAGAAACCGCATTTCCCTCTCAGGAATGCGAAACTGAGAACAGGAATATTATGGTACCACTTCAGTTGAGTGTCACACTTCGGACAAGCTGATCTTTTAGAGACCATGTTTTTGTTCTGCGGAAGCCGGATGATCACGACGTTCAGGAAACTCCCGATCAGAAGCCCCGCCACGAATGCATAGATCTGATAAAGCTCTTTCAATCGAGGTTTTTCCGTTGAAAGAGGAAGACGACGACGAGCAGGAGGAATCCGGAATACAGGATCGCATACGTGAAGTTTCCGGCGAGGTAAGACAACGGCAACTCATTCTTATAAATCACAAAGTCTTTGAGGTTCAGCTTATAAAATGCCGGCAGGACAAAGTGATAGGCCTCAAGGATTTTCACAACAAGGGGATTCGATTTCACGAAGGAGATTTCCTGCGTGTCCTTAATGACATGACCCAGAAGAAGAAGGACGAGAGAAAAGAGGACAGAAAGAATGTTGTTGGCCAGAAGAGACAGTAAGACCACGACGAGAAGTAACATCAGGGATTCGAGGAAAATAAAACCAATTGCCCAAAGGATCAGACCATTGATTTCCCCACCAAGAAACTTAGTGGCAGTCATGGTCATGAGAGAAAGAATGATGACGTTCACGGCCTGGATACCCATGAGACCGATGAGCTTTCCGAGGATGAACGAATATCTGGGAACTGGACGGGCGATCACCATGTAAACCGTCCGGGATTCGATCTCTTTAGAAAGAAGCCCTACTCCAAGGAAAAGCGAAATCGCCAGCGACGAGAGTGAGAGCATCCCGAGGCCAAAATCAAGGGCAACTCTTTCCGGAACTCCGTAAGTAAACTCAGTTGCAACGTAAGTCACAATCATGAGACCGATTCCTACAAAGAAAACGTTCAGAAGGATCTTACTCTTCCAGATTTCCTTAAAAGTGTAATAGGAAATGGTGAGTGTTTTATTGAGGGTCATGGGTCCCCCGCGTGTTGTAGAAAATTTCTTCCAGGCTCGGCTTCATCATTTCCAGTGAGACGATGGATTTTTTATTAGTCACAAGGTGATTCAGGAGAACATCCTTGTTTTCAGGAGTAACGGTGAAGCGAGTGAGAGACTCGGGCAGATCGAGGCGCTCCTTAAGTTTGATGGTGGAAGGGATTTCCCCGGGTGCAACGACGGTCATGATGAAATCCTGAACCTTCGCCTGCTTCATCAGCGCACTCACGGATCCATCGTAAGCGAGATTTCCATTTTTCAGGAAGATCACGCGATCACAAATCTCTTCAATGTCAGGGACGATGTGGCTTGAGAAAAAAACTGTCTTTCCGGCCTTGTGGACCTCGACGATAACATCTTTCAGTTCCTTTCTTCCGATCGGATCAAGGCCTGAAAGCGGTTCATCAAGAATAATGATCTTTGGCTCGTGAAGAATCGTGGCAAGAAAGCCAATCCGTTGAAGCATTCCTTTGGAATATGTCTTCAGTTCTCTGGGGAGAGCGTGGTCGATCTTAAATCTGGGAGCCCAGAGGCGAACACGGTCTTCGATGGTTTTCGTATCTAAATCAGTTAGTTTTCCCATGAAGCTGAGGAACTCATGGCCCGTGAGGTTCTGGTAAAAGTATGGTCTCTCAGGAAGGAAGCCGATGTTCCGGAAAATTTCCTGGCGATTAGATCCGAGGGCAGAGGAAAATTCTACATTTCCAGAAGTCGGGCGAATGAAATCCATGATGATTTTTAGGGAAGTCGTTTTCCCTGCACCGTTAGCACCAAGGAAGCCGACCATCGAACCTTCCGGCACTTCGAAAGAAACATTCGAAAGTGCGGTGAAAGGTTGACCTAATAACTCTGAACGAAAAATTTTCGTTATCTCTCTGAAATGTATCATAATAAAGATGTTAAGGATTCAATGATGAGAAGCAAACTTTTTTTTAAGGATTCGCTCCTTCTGTGGGTGGCGGGGATATTCTTCCTTTCCGCCGGCGTTCTCAATCAACTCACACCAAAACCCATTCCGGATCTCACGAAGCAGGACACTGCCGTCAATGTGAACAAGGATCTTCTGATCTTTCTTTCGGCCGGAAACAAGCGCTTTCTGACAGACTTATTGTGGGTTCAGACTCTCCTTGAGTCTGATATCGATCACTACTCCGGGCGGGATCTCAATAACTGGATCTACATTCGCTTCAATACGATTGCGGCCCTCGACCCGCTCTTCTATCAGAACTATCTCTGGGGCGGTCAGTATCTTTCCATCGTAAAGGATGATCTCGTAGGTGCTGTCGATCTCATGGAAAAAGGCGTGAAGCATTTCCCGGATGATTACCGCCTGAACTACAACCTAGGTTTTACCTATTACTTTGAGCTGGGTGATTACAAACGCGGTGTCATTTACATGGAAAAAATTCAGAATCATCCGAAAGCTCCGGTGTTCATTCCATCGCTTGTGATGAAAATGAAAACGGAGCTGGGCTTTGACTACAACGTGGTGCTTTCCCTGATCTATGAGTTAATGACAACGACGAAGGATGAAGCCCTGAAGGAAAAATTGACTTCAGATTTTCACTCTTTGAAATCAGAGCGCGATCTCGTCTGTCGCAATGGCGGCAAAGAAAATTGCGAAGTGAAAGATGCTTTCGGAATCCCTTACGTGAGAATCAACGGTAAATGGCATTCGCAGACGCCGTTCATCCCCTACCGCCTGAAGAAAAAGGGCGATAACAAACAAACTCAGCCCATCACAACGATTGATCCCTAGAAGCCGTTTTGAACGGTGGAAATTTTCTTAAACTGATTAATCGTGAAATAGGAAGCATTCCCCGAAGCGGTGAAGGCTTTATGGATACAAGCTAATACCCAATGCGGATGGTGGAAATCTTTTTCAATTCGTTGATGGTAAAGGCCGAGGAGTTTGATGAGGAAGTGAAGGCTTTGTGAATGATTCCCCCTGCTCCCGCCGAGTAAGTCATCTGAGCAATTGTTTGATCTCCGAGCGCCGTTGCCGGAATGTGAGCGGAAGTAGCGACCGCCTGACCAACTCCGGTACCTGCTTCATAGAAAGTTGCATCTGTCGTTGGTGGCATATTGAAAGCGCAATCAGTGGCGTTGAGATCCAGCGTGACTGCTGAAGAATAAGCAGAGCCATTGATGGCGGCTGTTGAGACAAAACCTACCGAATAGAATCTTGAACTCTTGAAGTCGACCGGGTCGTACCCCATATAGCGAAGACACTGATGGAAAATCTGATAGTGCCCATAGAAAGAAGCTTCGGCGGTATACACAGCAGCGAGCTGAAGCTTGGCTTCTGTAGTTTTTGATCGCGCCTGAAATTTTTGAAAATTGGGAATCGCGATGGAAGAAAGCAAACCAATGATCGCAACAACGATCATCAGTTCAACAAGTGAGAAACCACGGCTGGAAATAAAAAAGGGAGCCCGTAAGGCTCCCTTTAGGACTTTCATTTTAGAATCCGTTCTGAACAGTATAAATTCTCTTGTTCTGATCGATGGTGAAGTACGAAGCGTTACCTGAAGCAGTGAATGCTTTGTGGATAATCCCCGAAGCACCAGCGAGATAAGTCATTGTACCAGTATCTGCCTGAGTATCAGCAGTCGACGTTGAGAGGTAAGAAGCAATTGAGATCGCCTGACCGAGTGACTTACCGGCAAGGAAGTGAGTCGAACCGTTCGTTGTCGTGAAGGCTGCTGGACACTGAGTAGCATTGATACCTGCGTTCAGTGCTGATGAATATGCAGTAGCGTTGATGGCAGCACCCTGGTTAAACCCAGTTGTGTAGTAACGAGAGTTAGCTTCTTCAGCAGGGTTGTAACCCATGTAGTTCAAGCAAGTAGCGTAGATGTTGTAGTCAGCGAAGAACGAAGCTTCAGCAGTGTAAATCGCAGAGAGCTGAAGTTTTGCTTCAGAAGTTTTTGAGCGGGCCTGGTACTTTTGGAAGTTAGGGATAGCAACCGCAGAGAGAAGACCGATAATCGCAACAACGACCATGAGTTCGACGAGCGTAAACCCGTCCTGACGCTTCAGCGTCTTGAGAAACGTTTTCATTTAGTACTCCTTGATGATGACCATTAAGAGGCATCATTTTGTTTATGATCTGCTTTCCCTCACCTGATATTAAGAATCCTGTGAACGTCTGCATCTCAGTTATTATTTTACGACATATTCAAAGTTTCTTAAAAAAATCGTATCAAATACTTTAAATTTAGCATCAATCGGCAAGTTATGCCGGAAAACTGGGGCGCGGCTTGGCCAAATTTTTTGATTCCTGCCCCTACAGCCCATATTCTCTGGCATTTTTAGTCCTGAACGGCTCCCGCTGACATAAAGATAGGGAGATACATCGCAATCAGAACCACGGCAATAATACCGCCGAGGACGACGAGGATGATCGGTTCAATGAGTTTTGTCAGGTTCTGAACGAGCTCTTCCACCTCTTCCTGGAAAACGTCCGCGACTTTAATCAACATCTGATCAAGGTTACCGGTTGCCTCACCCACTTTGATCATCTGAGTAATGAGCGGAGGAAAGTACGTAATCCGCTCGAGTGGCTCCGTAATGGATTTCCCTTCAATCACGGCCTGTCTTACTTTACGCAAATCTTTGGCTATCTGGGTGTTATCAAGAGTATCGATACAGATTTCCAGTGAATCGATAATCGGAACACCCGCTGAAAGCATAGTCGCGAGGGTTCTTGTGAAGGCACCAAGATTACCTTTGATAACAAGGAGCCCGAATAAAGGAGCTTTCATGGTGAACTTATCCCACTGAGCTTTTCCTTCTGTAGTCTTGATAAAATTCACAAACAGAATGGCACCCGCAATGAGGGCCGCAATAAGAAGAAGGGTGTAATCCTGGAAAAACTGGGAAATATCCATCACGAGCTGTGTGACAAAAGGAATTGCCTGGCCGGAATCTTTCAGAATGTCGACGAACTGAGGCACAACGAAAGTCATCAATCCGAAGATGACAGCGATACCAACAACGACAACAATCGCGGGATATGTCAGGGCAGACTTCACTTGTTTTCTGAGGCGCTCAGCTTTCTCAAGGAACTCAGCCAGCTTCACAAGGATGGTATCCAGAATACCGGCCGCTTCACCCGCTTTCACGAGAGCGCAATAGAGACGATCAAATCCCTGCTGCTGTGACATGGCATCGAAGAGAGTCTTACCTTCTTCAATCTGCATGGAAATGTTTTTTACGACTTTCTTCAGCACCAGATTCTGTTCCTGCTTGTGGAGGATTTCCATGCACTCAAGAATGGGGACACCCGCATTAATCAGAATGGCAAGCTGGCGGGTAAAGCGCATGAGTTCGGCTCTTCCGAAAGGACGGGCAAGTCCTTTCTCCACCAGGAATTCCCCGAGATCGACTTCGAAAATTGAAGGCGCCGTAATTCTGGTGACACGAATGTTCTGACGCCGAAGAAGTTTCTTTGCATCCTTGATGGTATCGGCATCGACGGTGTTCTCCACCTTCTTCCCGTCACCTGTAAATCCATTGTACCTGAACTTTGGCATAAATTACTTCAGTCTGCTCTTAGGGTTATTTTCAAGACCCAACATCCGCGTAAGCTCTTCCGGGTTGTTTGAATATGTGATGGCTGTTTCCGGAGAAATCAGTCCGGAATCAAGCTGCTTTTTAATATGCTGGTTCATCGTGTTCATACCAGTCTGTTCCTGGCCAATCTGCATCTGCGAATAAATCTGGTGAACCTTATCTTCACGGATAAGGTTTCTGATCGCTGGAGTAATCCGGAGAATTTCCTGAACGAGACAACGTCCTTTGGGAATTCGTGGGAGAAGCTGCTGTGCCACCACACCCTGTAAGACGAAGGAGAGGAGGGTTCGGATCTGCTCCTGCTGCTCGTGCGAGAACACGTTAATGATCCTGTTGATCGTCTGAATAGTCGAGTTCGTGTGAAGTGTCCCGAAGACCACGTGACCCGTTTCTGCAATCGTAAGAGCGGCTTCAATCGTTTCCGGATCCCGAAGCTCGCCCACGAGGACGATGTCCGGATCCTGACGAAGAAGGGATTTAATTCCCTTCGAGAATGACAGAGTATCCGCGCCGACTTCACGCTGGTTCACGAGAGAAAGTTTGTGCTGATGCACGAATTCAATCGGGTCTTCGAGCGTGATGATGTGAGAAGGTGAATTTGAGTTCAGCTTATCGATGATAGACGCAAGTGTGGTCGACTTTCCTGATCCCGTTGGTCCAGTCACGAGGAAGAGACCGGAGGAAACATTCACCATTTCCAGAAGAACCGGTGGAAGTCCGAGGGCTTCGTAATCGGGAATCAAACTTGGAATCTGACGGAAAACTCCGGCAACAGCACCTTTGGAGTAAAAGACGTTTGCGCGGAAACGGGCCATGCCCTTAATGCCGAAAGAAAAGTCGAGTTCGAGATTCTTTTCTAATTCTGCTTTTTGTTTTTCGGTGAGAATCTGGTAGATCAGGCGTTTTGTATCATCGGGGGTAAGACTTCCCACTTTTACGCGAACAATATCTCCGGAAATCCGCATCCCCGGTGCTGTTCCCACGGTGAGGTGAAGATCGGATGCGCCGTTATCAACCATTACCTTGAAGAGCTGCTGGATCTGGAGATTTCCAATCCCCTGCTCAGACTGAGTCTGGGTTGCGGTCTTAGAACTTGTTTTATCCGACATACATCACTCCTAGAGCTGATCCGAAGATGAGTTTGAAACAGCTTCTTCCAGAGTCGTAAGACCCTGAGCCACTTTTGTGAGCGCACACATTCTCAACGTCTTCATGCCATCTTTGATGGCCTGTTTTTTAATATCATCAGAGGAAGCGTTTCTGAGGACGAGTTCCCGGATTTTTGGTGTCACCTGGAGAACTTCGTAAATAGCTACGCGGCCTTTGTAACCGGTGTTTGCGCAAATCTCACAGCCTTTGCCATGATAGACTTTGATTTTCTCTGCTGACGCCGGAGCAAATCCGCAGGCAATCAATTCATCGATTGTGACTTTCTTTTCTTCGCGACAGTTAATGCAGATTTTCCGGCAAAGTCGCTGGGCCACAATAACGTTAAGTGCAGCGACGACGAGGAACGGCTCAATCCCCATGTTCAAAAGACGTGTGATCGTGGCCGGGGCATCGTTAGTATGAAGGGTAGAGAGAACAAGGTGACCGGTAAGGGCCGCTTCCACGGCGATCTCACCGACTTCAAGATCCCGGATCTCTCCCACCATGATGATGTCGGGATCCTGCCGGAGAAACGATTTGAGTGAAGTGGCGAAAGTCAGACCAACTTCTTTCTTCACGTTAACCTGGTTAATGCCTTCAAGGTTAAATTCGACGGGATCTTCCGCGGTAGAGATGTTGTTATCTGGCGTATTGAGTTCGGCGATCGCAGAGTAGAGAGTTGTTGTCTTTCCTGAACCCGTGGGTCCCGTTACGAGACACATTCCGAAAGGACGGTGAATCCCTTCTTTAAATATATCAAGCTGCTTTTGCTCAAACCCGAGCTTAGTCATGTCGAGCTGAAGGTTTGATGAATCAAGAAGTCGCAGAACAATTTTTTCCCCGAAGAGTGTCGGAAGTGAGGACACGCGATAATCAATCGGATTCCCTCCGATCAAAAGTTTGATACGACCATCCTGCGGTTTCCGTTTCTCGGAGATATCCATCTGAGACATAATCTTCAGTCGCGAAACAACCGGCGCCATCATCGACTTCGGCGGCTGAGCAACCTCAACGAGGGAACCATCCATCCGGAAACGGACTCGAAAAACTCTTTCATAAGGTTCAACGTGAATGTCGGATGCTTTTTTTACGTAGGCTTCGGCCAGGAGTCTGTTTACGAATGTCACAACGTCATCCGAGATGTCCTCCGCTTTCACGGATTCTTCCTGGATGGTCATGTTATTGACTTCCTGGATGTTGTTAATCAGATCGTCGACGGAATCTTTCACATTGGAGAAAAGCTTCCTCCATGAAGAAATATTCGTAAGAATGAATTCCACTTGTTTCTTGAAAACATCCTGGAGCTCTTTAGATCCATCCTGAACAACACTCGGATCAAAAGTTGCGAGAGTCACTTTGGTGGCCGTCTTCTGAATCGGGATTGCCCGCCATTTCGTGACGTAACGTTTCTTGAGTGATGAAAGAGTGTCTTGCGGCACTTTCGCATTTCGTAGATCGATGAAAGTTATGGCGTAACGTTCAGAACAAATTTTTGCGAATTTGTTTTCATCAAAGTACGGCATGGAGAGAAGTTCGAATTCATTGATCTCATCATCGCGACCCATAGAAAGCCGGCGCAACTCTTTAAGAGTCGCCATCCCGGTGGCCGTCACAATATCGATGAACTCTCTGCGGATCATTTTGTTATTAACCTATTAATAGTATGTCTGATTTTTCGGATTATTCAGCACTTAAGTTTAGACTTAAGTAGCTGACCAGAACTCAATGGCGGCCAGAGCTTGCAGACGAAGCATTTCCTGACCATCGATGTAGGATTTTACCTGAGATGGAAGAGTGATTTGGTGCGGTTTGAAGGAGTAATTATAGTCCCAGAAGATCTGAGAGGGGTGGAGCTGGCCTTTGAAAACAAACTCCCGCGAACAGGAGTTGATGATAACAGTCTGGTGTTCAGAAGGCTCACTGAGATCCAGTGTTTCGACACTGTCTCCTTTCTTACGTGAAAACTGCTGAAAGGGAATCTGCAGACTCCGCGCAACCAGCAGGGTCACTCGTGCCATCACACCATCACCCAGGATAATCAGCTGAAGGTCGGGAAAATCCTTCTTCATGTTCAGAAGAATTTTCTGAACGGCCACAACATCTGTGTTGGTCCCGTAAAAACCGGATTTGCGGAACGAAATGGTATTAATCGCCCGAAGCTCATTCACAATCGGTGAAGTGACAACGACATCCTTAAAGAAGTGTTTCTTATAGGGTGTGGTGATAGAGAGTCCGTCGTACTTTTCCGCGAGCATGGAAATCCCCGGGACAAGGAGAGGATCCTTAATTTCCAGCAGGTCATACTTTTCGAGTTTATCACCGAGAAATTCCCGATAGAGAGACGGTGAAAGAGAATGAGCAATCGGGTAACCAAGGAGTGCGAGCTTCACGCTTTCAGCACCTGACGGGAAGTTTCAACATCTGACCGGATCTGATCAATGAGATCATTAACCGTAGGAAACTTTCGTTCATCACGAAGCTTCCTGATGAATTCAATCTCAAGTTTCTCACCGTAGATGTCGGTATCAAAATCAAAGATATTTGTTTCAATGTGAAGTTGATGTCCCTCTTTGAAGGTGGGGTTGTGTCCAATGTTTGTGACCGATTGATACGTCATATTCTGATAACGTGTGCGGGTCACATACACGCCGTTCTGGGGAACAATTAGGTCCGGAGAGACCTGGATATTGGCCGTGGGGAACCCGATCTTTTTACCTCGGCCCTCACCTTTGATGACGACGCCCTCAAGATGAAAGGTGCGCCCCAAATATTTCGCAGCATGATCCACTTTGCCCTGAAGGAGCAATTCCCGGACAGACGTAGAAGAAACAACTTCACCCGAAAGTTCAAATTTTGGCTGGATCTCAACTTTCACTCCACGAGGCTTACAAATTTCAGTCGCCAGGTCGTGCCCACCTTGTTTGTTGGCACCGAAGGCGAAATCATAACCAAGGTAAAAATTCCTGAGGCCTTCGTAGTTGAAGAGATGATTCTTCATGAAAGTTTCTGGGGGAAGTGTACTGAAGTCTCTGGTGAATTTCAGTTCCACCAGGTAATTCACACCCAGCTCGGCCAGTAGGTCGCGCCTTTTCTCATAACTATTGAGAAGGAATCTTTCCTTTTCTGGCTGAAGAATTTTCTGAGGGTGTGGAATAAATGTCACAACAACAAAAGATAGATCATTCTTTTCACATTCAACGCGGATCTTCTCAAGGAGCTGCCGATGACCGGCGTGTACGCCATCAAAATTCCCGATGGTAAGACCAATCGGAATGGCGTGACCCTTTTCGTTTTTAATCTCAGGCAGACTGGTCGTTATTTTCATGAGAGGCACTCGCTATGTATCGGCCCAGCTTTTTAAAATATCGCTGCTCATATTTGTAAGCCTCACCGGTTTTCCCAGCTGAGTACTGACCCTGGCCAGCCTGATCAAGGAGAGAGAGAAAATACTTCTTCGCTTCCTCGTCGAGGTCCGATTCCCGGATGATGACGGCCGGTGACTTACCCGTCTTATTTATCAGTGGCGACATCCACCTGGCAAATTCTCCGAACTCAAACTTGCTGCCCCGAAACTGAGAAGGGACCAGCGCGGACTTACCGAAAGAAGGAAGTCCCTTGAATCTGATAACCCAGGAGAGAGCAATGAGCAGGGAAAGGATAGCAAGTGCGCCATTGATATAGGGAAGAAGTGTTCCCAGGGCAGGAGTGTCATGAAAGATCGGAGCTGTGAGTTCACGCGCCTTCTCGGGGATATCCGGTACTTTATTCTTCAAAGGTACAGGAATTTCATTATTCTTTTGTTCCTTCGGCGCCTGTGCGCTTCCACCGGCAACAACAACCTCCGGGAGTGTAAGAGTCTTCGGAACATATTTTCCGGAGTCCGGATCAAGGTAACTTAAAACGATCTGAGAGGCAGGAAGCTTCAGGTTTTCTTTCGGAAGAAATGTGTAGTCAAAAATTTTGGTCGCGAGATTGGCGTCAGTGATCTTCAGATCTCCGTTCGACTCAAATTCCTCAAGTCCTGGATGCTTGATAAGATCAGGAGCTTCGAAATTTTCAAGGGCGCCGGATCCAGTGACGGTGAGCTTAAGTGCAAGCGGTTCATTGACAATGAGTCTTGTCTGGCCGAGTTCAAGTTCAAAATCATGTTTACCCACAAGTCCTGTGAAATGCGGCGGCACCGGCTCCGGGATTGGTCTGACTTCAAGAGTAATGGATTCGCTATTCAGTGTTCGCGTCTTCATTTCGCGACTAAAACCAAATGCTCCAAAAGGATCGCCTTGTCTTGTCACGGGATATGTCGCTGACAAGCTCATGGGATCAATCTTCAGGTCACCCGCCTTCTCGGGAAAGAGTTTAGCGGCGTAGATCTGGTTTCTCAGGTAAACCTGACCATCAACAGAAACGCGTTCCGTTCTTTCAGGTTCCTGGAGAAACCGTTTCAGAAAATTATTGAGCTTGGGGTATTTTTTAACGTCAAGATTCTGAAAGGGAACTTTACTGTAAATATAATACCGAACAATAAGGCCTTCACCGACGTAGAGAGTTTTCTTCGGGACGTCTGCCATGAGGAAAACATCGGCGGCGACTTCCGGTTCTTTCAACACTGTGACAGACATACTGGGATGGCGAAGAACTTCACTTCCGGCCTGAGCGGAAATATCCCGAAGCCAAGCTGTCCCCGGACGTGCGGCAACCAATTCATAAACGACAGTGACCTCGCGGCTGACGGTCAGTCTTCCGTTGGCGTAAACAGTGCGGGTGGAGACTCCCTGGTTGGATTTCCCGACAACCTCAAGTCCTGCAGGTGAGAAATTTACAGAGGGCTCATCTTCTGAGTCGGTAAAAATCCGGAAGTAGGCCTGAAAGACTTCCCCGGCGACGGGCTTAGTGGGATTGAATTCAACCTTCAGTTCGTTGGCAAAGGCAAATTGCGACATCATGAAGAATAGAAAAAGATAATATTTCATCTACCAGTCCTTACTGTTTCTGAGCTTCTTACGGTTTAACTCACGGGTGCCCTGCTCGATCATTCTCATCTGGAGCTGGCGATCATCTGACATGAGCTGCTTTAACTTGGGAGCAAGTTTCTTAGGAGGCATGGGTTTAGGCTCGCCTTCCTGCGGCTCACCATCTTCTTTGGGCTTTTCTTCGTCTTTCTTCTCTTCGCCTTCGTTCTTATTCTGATCTTTTTTCTGATCTTCTTTTTTCTCGTTACCTTTTTCGTCTTTCGGATCTTTTCCGGACTGTCCCTGCTGCTGCTTATTATCCTGACCGGATTTACCCTGATCCTTCTGGTCTCCGCTCTGATTCTGCTGATTTTTGTTCTGCTCAGAATCTTTCTTTTCCTTATCCTGTTTTTTCTGCTGCTCTTTTTGTTTCTGAAAAAACGCCAGAGAGTTTTTCTCCATCTTCTCTTTCAATTCTTTATCCTCAGAACTGCTCTGAAGGTTTTGATTGAGAGTATCGTAGACCCCAAACGCTTCCTGAACTCTTCCGCTCTGAAGCAGGGCCGTGCCGTAATTCAGGTACGCTTCCTTAGGCACATCCTCACTTACCCGATCCTTCGGAAGATTTTCATCAAACAGTTCAAGTGCTTCGGCTTTTGCACCTGAGCGGTAAAGTTCGTCGGCGAGTTTAACTTTCTGTCTTTGGTTAAGTTTCCCTTCCTGGAGCTGCTGCATCTTTTTGACAGTCTCCGGTGTGAGTTCGACTTTCTCCTCTTCCGCATGGACGGGTCCGAGAAGGAGGAAGATACCGAGAGTGAAGACCCGGATGGATTTGAAAATCCATGACAGGAGAAGAAGGAGAATGGAAGGAATCACAATCCACTCCATCATGACAGGACGAATGACCATGTCCTGTTTTTCTTCTGATTTTTTTTGTTCGCCCTGAAAAAACTCAAGAATTTCCTCGGAAGGAAGTGAATAAGTGTTGGCGAGCCAGTATTTTGCCGAAGGGATATCAGAAATAGTTGCCTTGAAAAAATTCTCATTGAGCTTGGTGATCACATCCTGACCACGGTCTTTTTTGTAACCGAAGCGGAAACCCCGGCCATCATCCAGAGGAATGCGCCCACCCTGAGAGGTTCCGACTCCGACGAAGGCGACATGAACGCCTTCCGGGATCTTGAGCTTTACACCCGCTGAAGTTTCTTCGCCGTCGGTAAAGACAAGGAGATTTCCCTGAACGTCTCCACCGGCTTCCAGGAAATACTGAAGGGACTCCTGAACAGCAACAGTCAAAGCAGAGGATCCGTATTGGTTACGAAGATTTTTTAAACTATCAAGTCTGGCATCAATGAGATCCAGATCATTGGTGAACGGTACGATGGGTTTCTGGATTTCTGCAAAAGCGACGACGGCGATCTGGTGACCAGCGGCTTTTCTTGCAAAATGCTTGGCAATCAGGGCAGCTTTCTGAAGCCTGTTCGGCTTTACGTCCTCAGCGAGCATACTGGCAGAAGTATCAATCAGGATGATGGTTCGCTGTTTAGGCACAGGAGTCTTCACTCTTTGTTCAGGCCCCCGTGCATCGAGAAGGCTCAGGAGGAGGCCGCCCATTCCGGCGAAAAAAAGCAACGTGGAAATCCAGCTGAAGATACTGCGCTTATAAAACCAATAGCGATGGATGAGCGTGAAGAATCTCTTCTCAAGATAAATCACAACAACTATCAGCACCGCAAAAGCGGCCAGCAGAAATGGCAGGTAGGTCAGGTTAAGGAAATTCATACAACATCCTTCAAAAGAAGACGCCTCAGAATCTCCACGGCCACAAGAAGCGAAACCCCGATCATAAGATAGATATAGTACTGTTCATCGTAGACGATCTGGTGGTTTACTTTGATTTCTGTTTTCTCAAGTTTCTGAATATCATCAAGAATGGATTTCAGAGCACCTTCACTTTTGGCGGGATAGAATTTCCCACCAGTCGCCGTTGAAATTTCTTTCAGAGTCTTATAGTCAATCCCGCCTCCGGGAATCAGCTGATACTGAGTGCCAAAAATTCCGTTACCGACGGGAATCTTTGCATCGTTGTCTGTCCCGAGGCCAATCGTATAAACCTTGATGTTATGTTTTTTTGCTTCTTCAGCTGCCTGGATTGGAGTCAGTGTTCCTACGTTCGCCACTCCATCCGTTAAGAGAACAATCACTTTGTTCTTAGTCTCAGAGTTCACCGCTCTTGCTACCGACAGGGCCAGGCCATCCCCGATATTTGTCCCGCTTCCGAGGTACCCTATGGAAATTTCCGCAAGAATCTTATCAACCAGAGTCGGGTCAGTAGTAAGAGGAAGAAGCGTCAGGACCTTCTCAGAAAAAATGACGACGCCAATCCGGTCAGTTGGTCTCATCCGTGCGAATTCCCGGATCCTTTCTTTTGCAACTTCGAGTCGGTTGGGTTTGATATCTTCGGCCAGCATGGAGCGTGAAACGTCGATGCAAAGGATGATGTCATTGACTTCCACGCTCGACGGGGAGAACTTCTGCGGCTTCCTTGGTTGCATCAAAGAATAGGAAACATATCCCCATGCGAGAA
>CANGAC010000015.1 GCA_947451425.1 Bacteriovoracaceae bacterium
CAATGACAAGCTCATGGACATTGAGGAAATCAAGCATCACATCTCCGGCATTCTCTCGGGACTCTATTCTCTTTCCGGCCAGAGTGATGCTGCCATCATCCAGGCCAAAATCGACAAGCATCCCATCTTTGATAAATATTCCTTCGGCGGCATTCCGGATATCCGCGTGATCGTCTTCGAAGGATTTCCCGTGATGAGCATGGTGAGACTTCCGACGAAGTCATCTGATGGCAGAGCGAATCTCCACCAGGGGGCCATCGGTGCGGGCCTTGATATGAAAAACGGCTGGGCCACAAATGCTGTGATTAAAAATCAGGTCGTAGATATTCATCCGGATACCGGACACCAGCTCGCAGGACTTAAGCTTCCTTTCTGGAAGGAAATTCTTGAACTCGCAGCACGCTGCTACGATATGGTGGAACTCGGTTATCTCGGAGCAGACATTGTCCTTACTCCAGATCAAGGCCCGATCCTGCTCGAGCTCAATGCCCGTCCGGGTCTAGCGATTCAGATCGCGAACCTCGATGGACTCGTCCCGCGCCTGGAAAAAATCAGAAACCACGCACCCAGAAACTTACTCGCTAAAGAAAGAGTCGAGTTCTCCATGGCGAATTTCTAAATCTCACCACTTAACGTTTTCATCCCACTGGATACATTGCTCTTCGTTGTAATTCGACGGACAGTCTGACGAGCGGGTTACGACATACATGAGCCCCAGCATCGCCACCATCATTCCTAATACAGTCACGACAATGATGGCGAATTCCCCGACCGCATTCCAGCTCGCTCCGCGCTCGTAGCTTCTTTTTAATACGTCATTCATGATCAGAGAAGCTTCTTCCGGAGAGAGCTGCTGCTGCTGAATTGTTCCCAGGGCCAGTCGGATTTCGGCCGCCGTCTTTTTATTCTGAATTCCTTCCAGGGCAACATCGAGAACCTCTGCCTGGTCTATGCCTTTGAGTTTTTCCTGGAGGGCCGCTGCTGCTTCCAACGTCTTTGCGTGATCAAGCGAAGCCCCTTCAACAGTCATCGTATAGTTGAATTCATCAAGTGCTTCCTTGATGCCGGAGCGCGAAGCTGCCATGGACATGTTCATGGTGATGAGAAGGGTGAGAAATACGATAAAGATTCTTGAGAACATAGAAAGCTCCTGAAAGAATTTTCAGGATACCTACCATGAGGTAGGGAGGAGGCCTCAAACTCTGAAAAGATTACCTTACCAGGAACCTGAAGATCCACCGCCGCCCGATCTTCCGCCCCCGCTACTAGAGCTGGAGCTTGAGGATGATGAGGAAGACCGCGAAGAAGACGAGGATGATGAGGAGAAGCCGGAACCATTGCTTGAGCGCGAGAAGGAAACGACATTGCCCGATTTTACCAGGGACTTGAATTTCCCGAACAGTCCTGGCTCATCCGGCGGCGGGCTCTTCTGGAGAAATTCCGTGAGAGTTCCGGTGCGCTCGGCTTCGCGGAAACCCTTGAGCCAGATGTCTCTTTCCGAATCATACTTGAGCCAGGGTCCTGCGAAATCCGCGTAGGCTATTTCTGACCACAGAACCTGGAGTGGCTGGAACATCGCGATCCCGCCGAAGGCGAGCGCGAAGATGGCGTTGAAGGGGCCGATGAAAAAGAGCGGAGCAAACTGCCAGAACATGCTGAAAAAAAGCGTGAAGCCAATGGCAGCAGCATGCCCACCGAGAAGATTTTTTCCAAACCAGCGGAGTTTCAGTTTCCGTCCCTGCACTTTTCTCAAGATATAAAGAGACCAGAACAATCCTACCAGCATGAAGTTCAGGATGAGACACGGAATGAAAAGTTCCATGCGGAAATCATCTATCGCGTTTTCGTTTCGTGAAGCCTGGGGAGCCGGGACCGTGTCGAGCTTCAGCTGAATCATCTTCACTCGGTCGATAGCATTCACAATTCCGTCGGCGAAACGCGATTCTTTGAAAGCTGGCTTCATGGTGTTGTTGATAATGTCGGAAGTCGCGAAATCGGTGATGGTGCCTTCGATACCGTAACCTGTTTTGATTCTCATCTTCCGGTCATCAAGAGCGACGAGAATCAGAAGGCCATGATCAACCTTCTCTTTTCCGAGCTTCCACTTCGCAAACGTTTTCTCGGCAGCTTCTTCAATGCTCACGTCACCCAATGTGGATGTGACTAAGACTGCTGACCACACGTCGGCTTCATTCCTAAGACTCTCTATGGATTGCTGGATTCTTGTCACATCGTCTTCGGAAAGTTTCCCCGTCTGATCGAGAACGTTTCCTGAAAATTCCGGCGGAGTGAACGCAAAAGAGGAGAACGCCAGGAAGAGCAGCGAAAAAAAGAGAATGTTTTTCATGGAGATTTTATCGGCTATTCGGGGAAAACCCTTGAATTCAGATGGTTTCGAGATTGTCGTAGAACTCGGGAACTGTCTGGGAAAGGAGAAGCTTTCTTCTTATTGGTTCACCGTTTTCAATACCATCGAGCATGTTCCTTGAGACAGACTTACTCTGCTTAAGGAGCCCGCGCATGGAAATATTCCCTCGCTCAAGCTCTTCCCGGTACTCGCGGAAAAACTCTTTCATCTTCACAATTCTTCTTTGGTCATCATTGTGATGAAAACCCTGGCGATAATCCTGCGCCATCCACGGAAGTTTCAAAGCTCCACGGGCCACCATGACCCCATGACAGCCGGTTTCTTTTAACATCCGGTCAATGTCACTGGTCTGCCAGATGTCTCCGTTACCAATGATCGGGACCCGGGAAACCTTTACCGCCTCAGCGATGAATTCCCACCGGGCCGGTTCACGGTACATCATTTCTTTCGTGCGGCCGTGGACCGTGATCATTTCCACACCTTCATCATTGAGCATTCTGATGACGTCGAGGAAGTTAGAAGTATCTGTGTAACCAATCCGTGTCTTCGCAGTAAATCTTCCGCGAAAAGTCTTACGGATGTCACGGATGAGGCCTGTGAGACGGGGAATATCCTGAAGAAGAAATGATCCACCTTTGTTCTTACAGACCTGAGTTGATGGACAACCTAGATTAATGTCGATCCAGGGAATACCGAGATCCTGAACATCCAAAACCATCTGCGTGGTGAATGCTGTATGCGAAGTCAGAATTTGATACATGGTTTTGGCCATGACCCAGGGAATTTCATAATGAGAAAGACCAATGTGCTGAAGGAGATGTTTCACGGGATATCTTCCCGCGGAAGGGACGCGCAGAAAATCCGTCGCGACGTAATCCCATTCCGGATAAAGCTTCAGGATGACTTTCCGGAATGACTCTTCGGTAATCCCTTCCATCGGCGCAAAGAAAACGGAGCCGTACGGAACTGGCGAAAGTTTATTCATGCGGTCCACTCTTCTTTTCCTGTTGCGGAGACCAGCATGAAAAGGAGGACGAGGATTTTTATCGTGTCGAGAATCACATAGATCCGGTGAAAGTACTGATGCTCCTGCTGGATGTCGGCGATGGCGATTTCTTTTCCAGCCTCACTCAGTTTCCAGAGTTCGGTCAGATCGTGGATTTTCGGAATGAGCCAGCTGAAATATGCGACGGAAATGAGAAAAACTACGACACCAGCGATCAGAAGGGGAAGTGCCCGGCGGTTTTTCCGGAAAATAAAAGTGATTACGGCCAGGACGAAAGTTGCGACCACAAGTTCAAGCGAATTGAGTCTCTGGAAGAGATAGAGACCCAGGTCACCGGCCTCGAAGAAATTATGGATGTTCCGGAAGACACCGGGAACAACGATGAAATCCACAAGGACAGTCCACCCCAACCATACGGAAAGGAGAATCAGTAATGAGGAAAAAAGAAGCCGGCGAACGTTCATAAGGAAGAGGTATCAGGAAATGAGAGTCAAAACAAGTGACCGGGGAGTTGCTTCCTTACGAAATTCCATCAGATAAATTCCCTGCCAGGTGCCGAGATTGAGTTTTTTACCAGTTACGGGAATTGAAACAGAAGATCCTGCGAGTACCGATTTTACATGGGCGGGCATATCGTCGCTGCCTTCCACGGTGTGCTCATAGAAGGGCTGGTTTTCCGGGACCAGATGATCAAACGCCAGATCCATATCATGTCTCACAGTAGGATCGGCATTCTCATTGATCGATAAGGCCGCGGAAGTGTGCTTGATGAAGACGTGCAGAAGTCCGGAATCGGGGAGTTCCCCCAGTGCCTTCAGGATCCTATCCGTGATGAGATGTGAACCTTTTTCATAGGCAGGAAGGTTAAGTAATTTTTGCTGGATCATGCAGAACCCCTATAAGGAAATCTTAATCCGGGTTAGGTTAGGCCAATTTTTACAGGAGCACCATATGAAAAATACCCTACTCGGGCTTACTCTTGCCGTTATCGCACTTCCTGCGATGGGCGCAAAACTTTCTGATTATAAACCATATTCGTTCGAGCCACTTTTTACCAATCCAGTCTGCGCTACCTATAGCTATGACCGTCCGGTGGTTACAGAAAATGGAAACACAGTCACGGCAAAGCCGAAAAACGTTTATTGTAAGCAGGCCGATGAAGCGGCTTCAGTTGCCCGCTCAACTGCTCCACAGTACCGGCTGAAAGAATGGATCTCTTCCCCGGATACAAAAGAACTTTATCTCGCTTACCTTTCCTTCAGCTCACAGAACATGGTGAAGGCCCTTTGCGCAGCTGTCGGTCGCGGTGTGAAGATCACCATGGTTCTTGATACGGGTGAAGATCATCTTCCGAATAAGGACGCTGAAAGCCTTAAGCAGTGCGGTCGCGCTGGACTCGTGAATGTGAACTATCGCGGATCATCTGGTGGTCTTGGTTACGCTCACAACAAAATTCTCATGGTGAATCCGGGACAAAAAGTTGTGAAGCTCGTTTTCTCATCGGGGAACATGAGCTCAGGAACATCAACTAATCATGAGAACTGGAATTTCGTCACAACTTCCGGTGATTCCTATTTCGCTGCCGCACATAAGTGCGTGGTTGAGTCCATGATCTCTGGCGGAGATTCGATCCCTCACTTCACAACAGCTCTCAATACCTGTCGCGCGAAAATTACGGCACAGCCTGAGACAGATATTAAAGTTTTCTTCTCGCCAGTCGACGGTGCACCGGCCCTGGCCCAGGTTCAGACGGCAGGAAATGCAGCTAAAGATATTTCGGCAATGTCTCACCGTTTCTCCGGTGACATGGCCCGTGCGTTCGAAAGTTTCCTTTCAAAGAGAACGCCGATCCGTTTCATCTTGGATGACGATATCTACTGGTCAAATAAAAGGAATGAAGACATCGGCCGCAACACGGCCGTGGAAGCTGCAAAAATTTACAAGGACCTGATCGGGAAGGGAATGAACGCAAAATTCCTCCAGACAAACCAGACGATCTTTCAGCTTCAGCACAATAAGTTTGTGATCTTTAACTTCGGTTCGACGGGAGCAGTTTTCAACGGAGCAGGGAACTTTACTTCGGCGGCCTTCAGACAAAACTTTGAAAACTTCTACTACATCCAGATCCCTGAAGTAGTTGATGCTTACAAGAAACAGTACGACCTTTATTTTAATCAGATGGCGACAGCTCCCGGTGACATGCCGAGAGACTACGTCCTCCCGTAAATAAAAAAGCCCCTCATCGAGGGGCTTTTTTTATCTGAAGAATCTTATTCTGCGCCTTTTTCAGGATCAATTTGAGACTGCATGTAATTCTGAATACCGACTTTCTTGATGAGATCTCTCTGAGTTTCCAACCAGTCGATGTGGTGCTCTTCTGATTTTAAGATCGAGAGGAAAAGATCGCGGGAAGCGTAGTCCGCATCTTTTTCAGCGATCTGAATGCATTTTTTAAGATTCGGAACCGCCGCGTATTCCACTTCAAGATCAGCGTTGATCACTTCCACAACGTCCTGACCAATTTTGAGCTTATCGAGCTTCTGGAGATTCGGAAGTCCTTCGAGAAAAAGAATTCTCTTGATGACCATGTCAGCGTGTTTCATTTCATCGATCGATGCTTCGTACTCGAGCTTCCCGATTTTTTCGAGGCCCCAGTTCTGGAGCATACGAGAGTGAAGAAAATATTGGTTGATCGCCGTAAGTTCTTTTGTGAGAACGGAATTGAGAGCTTCGATAATTGCTTTAGAGCCTTTCATTAGATGATCCTCGTGAGAGTCAGTATTGAGGACATATTATGGGAGATGGGAGTGATTAAGCCAGAGAGTTCAATTGACCTAAGATTTGTTTGAACTGTCTTTCATCTCAAAAGGTGTGCGGGATTTCTGTTCGAGGAGAGTTTTGACTGCGTCTTCCACGCAAGTGCCGCAATCCGTTCCGACGCCCAACGCCTTCAGAATTTCTTTCGGATTATGAGAGTTCCGGGAAGTGATGGCTTCCTGGATTTGTTTCTCGGTGATGCCTTTGCAGATACAGACGTACATTTTGGTACCCTTTCTTGGGTTGAGTATACATCTGTTCGGCTTAACGAACAAATGTTTTAGCTCTATCAGGAAAGTTTGGCACGGGGAACGCGAATTCAGGTATTTAGCTCATTGAGTCAAGGAGTCGGAACATGCCCAAAGTCGACATGGACCACTTAATCTGGTCGTTTTTCAACGCCATCCGGAGCTCATCGGGAGTGTACTCAATCAGGGCCTCGATCACTTCTTCACCATCCGGATTCGGAAGCTTTGAGACTTCAAGACCGCGGGCCACGAAGAAATGCTGAACGTGAGTAACGGTCCCGGTACTTTGAAGAGTCATCAGCAGTTTCATCTCACGAGCGCGGAAGCCGATTTCTTCCTGCATCTCTCTTTGAGCATTCTCTTCAGGGGATCCGAGTTTCTCCTCGAGAATTCCGGAAACGGGCTTGATCCTGACGGGAGGATTTTCATGCGGACGCCTTTCACGGATGAGAATGATCTTTCCCTGATCTGTAACCGGAAACACAATCACGCCCGAGGGAAGATGGACTTTTTCCCAGGTGATGTCATCGATGACTTCTTCGGTGACTCTCAGGATATTGCCCTTATAAACTTCTTTTTCCATAGGACTCCAGAAGAGATTGAATTCGTTCTCCCATGAGATCAGAGATTTCATGAGCGGTATCGGGGATTGTTTCCCATGTGACGGGAAGGTTTTTTGCCTTGAGAATTTCTGCATCTTTCCGTGAGTGTTCGACGTTCACG
The DNA here is from genome assembly GCA_947451425.1 of Bacteriovoracaceae bacterium. Lineage (GTDB taxonomy): Bacteria > Bdellovibrionota > Bacteriovoracia > Bacteriovoracales > Bacteriovoracaceae > Peredibacter. The sequence continues at coordinate 7,163 of CANGAC010000015.1, forward strand.
ACGAAATCTTTTTCTCCGTGAAGTCCTATCAGAGGAAACTTAATCTCCGGACTCACGAGATTCTCTCTGAACTCGCAAGAAAGTCCCAGTACCAGTTTTGTCTGGGGAAGTTCGTGACCGAGGATGGGAGCGAGGTATCCGCCCTGGGAAAATCCGATGATGGTAAGTGGGAGATGAGAAATATTTTTCGAGGCGAGGAGCTCTTTTAACCAATCAACGGCGAGCTTCTGATTCAGGTAATAGCTTTTCGTCTGGCGATCATAGAAGTACCAGCAGAAACCGTATTCCGTTCTTCCTTCTTTTTCCCGGGGAAGCGGGTAGGGCGCATTGGGGGCCAGGATCAAAGCATGGTCAGGGAGGTAGCGGATGAGCTTCCGGTAGATCCGAAGGCCTCTTTCCTGGAGACCATGGAGGAGAAGGATGACCTGATCAGGCCGCTCAGGTGTTCGGTCCACTCCATCAAAGACCGCCAGGGCCTTCAATTCGTATCGCTTCTCCTCGTAATCCTGTAAAGTTTTCACTCTTCTCCGGGCATCCCGACAGCGGGGACGATTTGGTTATAAAATAGCCGCAGAATCTCAAGGAGTCTCTATGAAGTTTCACAAGTTCAACATCTTGGATACCAAAGGTACTCAGGAGACAGAAGTCGAAGTGCTGTTTAATCTTGATCATATCATTTCGATTAAGCCGATTCGGATTTCCCGTCCGGATAAACTCCTGAATGGTTTCTGGATCAGAACCACCAATGGAAAAAAATATCGTGCTTCTAAAATACCTGATGAACTTCTTTCTATCATTGGAGAAAAGTATCAGGGTCAGGTAAGCATGGCCGGAGAATCCGACGACCAGCCTTTCCAGTAAAAATGATTCAAGCCGGGCGCCTCTTCTCTCGATGAGAGAGGAAAGAGGGCCTTGCTATGATGAATCTCCTGCACAAATTTCTCTCCAAAGACCGCACCGACAAATCCCAGGTTAGAAAAAATTTCGATCACTATTTCTTCTCGCTGCCAGAGCATCAGTGGATCGTCGAAGCAGGAGCAAAAAAGCATTTTGAAAATCTCTTTGCCCGGATGCCGGCCAAGCTTTTAGAAAATCTCATGCAGAAATATCCCGTGATCTTTGTGAAGAGCGAAGAGATGCGCGAAGTTTATCAATACAACGCAGGAACCGTTCTCAGAAATACGGTTGTTGTTTTTCCGGAATTCCAGAAACTCATTTCATCCAACAAGGCATCAGCAGTGGCGTGGCTTGCCCATGAGCTTGCATTCGTCATCTATGAGCTGGAGTCAGACCTCGTTGAACCTCTCATGGCCGAGATTGAAGCGGATAAATTCGTCTGTGATCTGGGGCTCACGTTTGAGCTCGAAGAGCTTCTCCTCATGCTCGATGAAACGGTTGAGAAGAGACTCCGTCTCACGTACCTCACCATCAATCACTTCACGTCCGATAATTAACGCCGGGCGCTGGCTGCCGGCGCACCAGACAAACTTTGGCCCTTACCTAAAATTCCCGGTTGAACTAAATCCCACTCCATAGATAATGAAAGTACTTAATCTCAAGTCACCTTAACAATGGAGTGTAGGAAATGAGAAAATTATTATTGGTTGTTGCAGTACTTGCTATGACGTCATCTGCTTTCGCCGCGAAATACGGTTCAGCTGGTTGCGGTCTCGGTTCTATGATCTTCGAAGGTGACCAGACTTGGTGGAAGCAGGTTCTCGCTGCTACTACTAACGGTACTGGTGTTCAGACAATCGGTATCTCTCTCGGAACTTCAAACTGTGATTCTCCTGCTCCACTCAAAGTTGGCCAGGCTGAAGCTTATGTTGAAGCAAACAAAGTTGCTCTCGCTAACGACATCGCTCGTGGTAACGGCGAAACAATCGTAGGTCTTTCAAAAGTTTACGGTTGTGCTAACACAACTGAATTCGGTCGCGCGCTGAAATCAAACTACACAATGATTTTCCCGAACACGACTGCGAACTCTAAAGAGATCACTCACTCGATCAACACTGTTGCTTCATCAGCTTGTAACACTCAGATCTAAGTTCTATACTGGGACCTGCAATAAAAAGCGGGTCCCATGTTTCTTTTTCTTCCTCTCATCTTTCTTTTCTCGTTCACAACTGCCCAGGCAGAAATCCCGAATTTTTATGATCTCTCCCGTGATCCGAAGTGGCTCAAGCTTCTTCACTATCGTCCGCGCTTAATCGGAAGTGGCTTTAAGAGCGAAGTCGACGGGAAGAAATTCTTTCTTTCGGAAAACGGAAAATACAGTCCGGAAGCTGAGATGGAGAGAAGTTATCTTCTCTTCGGAACCAATCCCACACCGGGTAATGATCATCCCATCTGTAAGTTCCCTCTCCGCTACAAATGGCTCAATCAGAAATTAGGAAATCCCTGGAAAGCCGATATCTCGGGATGCACGACCTACATTTCATTTTTCCAGAAGCTCGCGGCTAAGCGGGCGAGTATCATTTTTTCTTCTTACTACCTAAGTAACCCGAACTCAGCCTTCGGACATACCTTGCTCAGACTTTCGCGCTTCGAGGACTCTTCAGAAACGGAGCTTCTTGATTACGGAATAAATTTTGCGGCCGAAGCACGGGCGGTGAATCCACTCGTCTATATGGTTAAGGGGCTTTTCGGCGGTTATCCCGGACGCTTCAATGCCATTCCCTACTATTATAAGATCCGCGAATACAGTAATGGGGAGTTCCGCGATCTTTGGTCATACGAACTGAATTTAACGACACCCCAGGTATTTGAACTTGTGGAACACATCTGGGAACTCGGTGACACGTATTTTGATTACTACTACTTTGATGAGAATTGCTCCTATCATCTGATGGCGCTTCTGGAAGTTGTCTTTCCCGGGAAAGATCTCACTTCGCGCTTCCGCTTCTTCGCTATCCCTGCTGACACGATCCGGAAGTTAAAACAGGAAGGACTGATTGCTGAAGGCAAGAAACGGGAGTCGACTTACACGCGGCTCATGAGGCTCTCGGAAAAGCTCCCGGCCAAAGATCTCGTGCTGGCCAAATACCTCGCGATGAAGCCGGAGAAAGTGAACGACGTGAAAACTCTTCCGGATCAGGAAGCCGCCAATGTTCTGGATGTCTCGCTGGAAGCCTTTGATTATTTCAATGCCCAGAAAATCCTGAAAGAAGATCCCGCGACGAAGAAGAAAAAGGAACCTCTCCTTACGGCCCGGGCGATCAATCCTGTGATCTCGGAAGATCTGAAACCGGACAATGTCGGCAAAGATTCTCCGGCCAATACGCACTCCCCTGTGAGGCTTGGTTTGTACCAGGGTTATCAGCATCATTCGGGTGAAGTCACCCGTTTTGAATTCCGCACTTCCTTTCACGACATGCTTGATCCGGTCGCGGGATCTTTGAAAGACGGCGAGCTTGAGATGGGGAGATTTACCTTTGAACATATCCAGCGCGATTATCATGCGGGTGGAAGATTCCGCTTTGAGCAGCTTTCTGTTTTCTCTATCAAGACTTTTTCCGAACAAAATTTCTGGGCCTCGCCGCTTTCCTGGGAACTTTCAGCGGGGCTGAAACGAATCCTGCTTACATGCTTCGATTGTCCGGGTGGTTACATTGAGGGGTCCGTGGGCAATACCGTTCAGCTCGATCAGGGAAAATATCTCATCTCGTTTCTCATGAATGCGGAACTCGATGTGCAGAGTTCGTTCCAGGAAAATTACCGGCTGGGAACGGGACCGAAACTTTACCTGCGGGCGAAATTCACGGACGCCTTACTCACGGGCCTAAGCCTTCCGTATCATTGGTTTAGCTATTCTGCCCGCGACATCGGTGTGAATCAGGCATTCCTTCCTGAGTGGGAAACGCGGTATCATTTCAGGAATAATCTTTCTCTTTCTCTCCGTGGTCGCGGCCAGGCGGTTCGTGACAGCTGGACCGTCAGAGGAGAGTTAGGATTGCAGTATTTTTACTAATAGGGGAGACTATGAAAGTTCTTATCACTCTATCAATTTTGGTGATGTCTTCTATGACACTCGCACAAACAGGATTCGTTTCCATCTCTGACCTCTGCCCTGAGGTCAAGGCCCATATGAATTACGCCACAACCGAAAACTTCACAGGCGATGTTGTGGCCGGATATAAGGCGAGAAAAGCTTTCATGGCCAAGGCTCCGGCCGAAGCGCTTTGCCAGGTCATCGCGGAAGCAAAAAAACTCAATCTCGGAATCAAGATCTTCGATTGCTACCGTCCGGCGAAAGCGGTTGCGCATTTCCAGGAATGGGCGAAAAAACCGGAGACCAATCCGGAACTTAAAAAATTCTACTACCCGGACTTCACGCGGATGGAACTTTTCGAGCGCGGCTACATTGCCCTCAAGTCCAGTCACTCTAAAGGTAGTGCGATTGATCTCACACTGTTTGATCTCGCGACCGGAAAAGATCTTGATATGGGTACGGGTTTTGATTATTTCGGGGAACTCTCGCACACTGATAATCTTGGTGTGACTGCAGGTCAGAGAAAGAACCGCTATCTTCTGAAAGGTCTCATGGAAGGGAAGGGATTTAAGAATTTTTCGCAGGAATGGTGGCACTACTCTTTTAAACCTGAACCATTTCCTGATACCTATTTTGACTTCGATGTTGAGTAGTAAGTAACCGAATTCCCATGAGAACTATTCCTTAACTTTTCACTCGGTTATTCCGATGCGTTTCCTCAATGAGCGCACTCTCATCTCTTATTTTGTTTTTCCTTCTGGCCACTTCCGCCTGGGCGATCGAATGTTCCCCCGTTGATTTACGGAACACTCCTCCGGGCAGGGCCATGGGGCCCGTGAGAAACCAGGGACTCATGCCCTGGTGTGCTGCCTACTCGATGGCCGACATGCTTAGCTTTAAGACCGGCGAATGCTATTCGGGAATGAGCTTGGGGATTAACTTTGCCTCTGATGCCGAGGGTGGATGGTGGAATCAGATCAGCAATGGCTGGAACGGGACCAACATGATGACCAGTGGGCACTTCTACAACTTTCCCCGCATGGTGAGAGGAAACTCTGGAAAACCAATCTGTCTGGAAAAAGATTTGCCCTCAACCGATAACGGACCCATGAGGAACCTCGATCTCCTCCGGAGAATCGGAGACATCAGGAATCAGGTGGGAATGTTCGGAAGCTGCAGTCAGGAACAATTCAATTCCGTGAAAGCGGTTTTTCCGAACCTGTCTTTCCGCGAAGTACAGCTGATCATGGCCACGACTCTCACGCCGAACATTCATAAGTATCTCATGCGGTCCAATTGTTCGCGCAACCGCCGATACTGTCCGCAGGTTCAGCCGGGAATCTATCATGAGTTTTCCAAGATCGATGAGCAGCTGAGCACCGGGAAAATCGCCGGCATTGGATACAGTTCATCAGTCCTGAAAAACCCCGCCCCGCCTCCCAATCGTGGGGGCCACATGTCGACGATCGTCGGTCGTCGGATGAGAAACGGAAAATGCGAATACCTCCTCCGGAATTCCTGGGGGCGTAACTGTGGCGGTTATATTTATCCCTGCGAAGAAGGGAACATCTGGGTCCCCAAGGAACGTTTGAAGGAGGCCACTGGTGATGTCTATACTCTTAACTAGTGTTTTACTGTTGGTATTCTCAACGGCAGCATTCGGAAGCGAGAAACTGAAGTGCCACAAGGGTGAACTCCGCACCCGGGAATTCGGTGAGGTCAAAATTCTCAGGAGTCAGTTTTGCACGGATAAAATCGGAACGATTCTGATCTCAGAACCCTTTCATAAGGAAGTTGCCCTCGGAAAAATTATTCCTCCATCCCAGAGTGTGAACCCCGGTTGGGTTTTCTGTGAGTCGTTGAAGGGAAGTCCGGAGATGGTGGACATTCTGATCGGGAAAACCTGGTATGAGCTTGACCGTTGTCTTTTCAAGGACGGTTCATACATCGATACCGGATCGCTCTTTGAGCTAGGCGTTCAGGAATAGCCAGGAGAGAATCTACTCAGCGTAATTCAGCTCGTAGTTCACATGAAGATTATCCACGTTCCGGAAAGAGTTCCGGAGATAGACGACAACCATGACCGGGCTTAAAAGCATAAGACTGATTTTAACCACGAATTTCATAGGTACCTCCTGTCCTGAATATTGCCACAGGGAATTGTTAAGAGAGGTTAAGAAACTATGAAGATCATCCTTTTACTCCTCCTCACTGCCTGCACGAACCTCTTTTACCAGCCCACTAACCGGCAGTTCTTCAAGCCGGAAGCCTTCAAGCTTAGCTATGAAGACCTGTACTTCAGGAGTCAGGACGGAACGAAAATTCACGGGTGGTTTTTCCGCGCTCCGGGCACGCCCAAGGGCACGATCGTTCAGTTTCACGGGAATGCTGAGAACATGTCGAGCCACTTCCTGAATCTCGCGTGGCTCGTGAACGAAGGCTACAATCTTTTTGTCTGGGATTACCGAGGCTACTGGCTCTCCGAAGGGGAAAGTAATCCCACCGGCGTCTACGAAGATTCTCTGGCCGCACTGGATAAGGCGCTGGAGCTTCACAAATCGTCAGGTGGAAAGCACTTCGTGGTTTTCGGTCAGAGTCTGGGGGGAGCGATCTCCTTAAGGGCCGTTCCGGATTTTAAAGGAAAGGATGCGATCACTTTGGTGGTTCAGGATTCGACTTTCTCCTCTTATGAAGACATCGCCGTCGATAAAATGCGCTCAGTCTGGTTGTTGTGGCCCTTCTCCCCACTGGGCTATCTTCTTATCTCCGATAAATATGCCTCGGAAGATGTCTTTTCTAAGATCACCTGGCCCACTTTGGTGATCACCGGCGGAAAAGATGTGGTGATGCCTGCGAAGTTCGGAAAAAAAATCTACAAAGGGATCGCTTCAAAACAAAAATGGTACTGGCACGTGGAAGAGGCACCCCACATTTCTACTTTTCACGTGGAAGGTGGCCGCTACCGGAAAGAGTTTCTCGATCTTCTTGATAAAATCAGTCAGCCTTAGGCGAGATTTGCCTACAATAAAAATGTACTAGTCGAAGAGTTTTAGTCCTATACTAAAACTAAGCTATTTATTTAGGCTCATTCAAGGAAGAAAAAAGCCCAATGAACCAAGTCAAGAAATCACCTGCCGAAACAGCAGACCGGTCCTACGGAGCATTTTCGCGCATCAATGGGCAGCATCCATTTAAAGACAGTGTTCCGAACGGTCGCGTTGAATATAAGGCCCGCTATAAAAAGGGCGGCAAGGTCTCCTTCTTCAATTTCGATCTCGCCAAAGAAATGGGTCTTCTTCCGAAGAATCATCCGGAGACTTTGAACCCGGATCTTGAAAAAGAAATTCTCCGTGCGTTTAGTATCGTGATCATCAATGAATACGATCTCATCAACGAAATTAAATTCCCTGAAGACGAAATCTATCCGAACACCTTCATGGCCACGCGCTACCTTCAGCTCCAGCATCCGGATAAATCCGGCCGCACTTCAGGAGACGGAAGAACCATCTGGAACGGAACCATCCGCCACAATGGCATGAGCTGGGATGTTTCCAGTTGCGGTACCGGAGGAACGAAACTTTCTCCCGCATGCAACATCAATAAAAAATTCTACCAGACGGGCGATCCCTCGATCTCTTATGGCTGTGGTTTATCAGAAGTCGGTGAAGGTCTCGAAACACTTTTCTTCTCGGAAGTCCTCCGGAAGAACGGCTTCCGTACCGAGCGCGTTCTCGCCATTGTGGAATACGATAAAGGGATTTCGATCAATGTCCGGGCCAATCCCAATCTCATCCGGCCTTCTCACTTCTTCGGCCATCTGAAGCAGGGGAATCTTGAGACCTTGAAACAGGTTGCGGATTATTTCATCAAGCGCCAGTGTGAGAACAAGGCCTGGGAACAGACGACGTTTAAATCAGACAAAGAAAAATACCAGTACCTCGCGAAGCAGGTCGCAAAATCGTTCGCAGAAACAGCGGCGAAGTTTGAAGACGAGTATATCTTCTGCTGGCTCGACTGGGACGGCGACAATATCCTCATGGACGGCGGGATCATCGATTACGGATCGATCCGTCAGTTTGGACTTTTTCACGCTGAATACCGCTACGATGATGTGCAGAGATATTCGACATCGATCCTCGAGCAGAGACAGAAAGCTCGCTACATCGTTCAATGTTTTGCCCAGATTGCTGACTTCCTCACCACGAAAAAGAAAAAATCTCTTTCGCAGTTCCGGAAAGATGTGAACGTGGATTATTTCGATAAGCACTTCATTCACTGCAAGAACAGAAATCTTCTTCAGCGGATCGGGATCAAGAAAAACCACCAGGATTATCTCTTAAAAGAACACCTTCAGTTAGTAACGAAGTTCCGTAAGGTCTTCAGTTATTTTGAACGGTCGAAATCAAAGCGCGGAATTTATAAAGTTGCCGACGGGATCAATCGGGACGCGATCTTCTGCATGCGCGATATTCTCCGGGAGCTTCCGCAGATCTATCTCACCCGTGGCTCGGAACTTAATCCGCAGGAGTTCCTTGAAGTCATCAAGTCGTCGTACGCGAAGAAGTCCGATCTCCGCCTGACGTTTCTCAGGGTCAAACAGATCCAGCGTTTTCAGTCTCTCTATATGTCCATGGTCCGTGCTCTTGAAAAACATGCTGGTGTCTCACGCAGCCAGTTCCTGCTTGAGCTTACGATGCGCTCATCGATCGTGAACCGCTATGACCGTGTGACCGGCGACTCCATCACTTACATCGTTCAGAAAGTCATGCGCATGAGACCGAAACTCACGGCGGACGAACTTTATCTCCTCGCGGAAGAATTTTCTTCCTATCAGAACCTTGATCCGGACCAGAAGGCTGAACCTTCTGAAGTACCGGAACGGCACCGGAACATCATGAAGGGGTTTACCTCGATTGTCCGTGAATGCCGTGAGGGGATATGAAGCTTGTTCTCTTCAGCGGCGGTTTAGAAAAAGACAACCAATCCTTAGACCGAAGCTTCATCGAATTACTTCCCAAGAAAAATCCGGTCGTGACATTCATTCCGTCGTCTTCCTATCTTTCTGAGCAGGAGTTCAAGGCGTTTGTCCGTCATTATTCTCGTTTTAAAATCTCCCGCTTCATTCACTTTCCGGTGGATGTTCCCTTTGACCGGATCATTTTCCAGGAAGTGATGAGGAGTGATGTGATTCACCTAGCAGGTGGAAACACGTTCTATTTTTTGAATTCTCTCAGAAAAGCGAAGCTCTTACTGGAGCTGAGGAAATACGCTGAGAAAGGCGGGATTCTCACTGGTTTGTCGGCCGGAGCAATTCTCATGACGGAGAATATCGACATGGCCGCCTATCCGGAATTTGACCGGGACGAGAATGTCGTGAACCTGAAAAATCTTGCGTCACTGAACCTCGTGAATTTTGCTTTTTTCCCACACTTCAAGAACTCCGCCCGTTACGATGCAGTCTTCCGGAAATACTCCCGCACGAAGAAAAAACTCATCTACGCATGTCCGGATGGTGCTGGGATTGTGGTTCACGGGGATGAAATCCGCTTCGTCGGGCCCTGCTATGGATTCGCCGGCGGTCAGAAATTCACTGTAAATTAGACGATTTCAATTTCCACAAGTAGCGGCAGGTGATCGGAGAGTTTTCTCCAGCGTTTCCCTGAAAGAGCAGTCGCCGAGATGGGTGTAATCTTATGGACAAAAATACGGTCAAGAGAAAGTGTGGGGAAAAAAGACGGAAAGGTCTTCGGATAATTTCCATGCAGATGCCGGAAGACTTCCTTACTCGAAAGCTGGGATTCGATCATCGGGGAAACTTTCTTGTTCCAGTCATTGAAATCTCCCACCAAAACCCAGGGAGAGTCACCTTCTTCAAGCATATGACGGATGAGCATGTCGGCCTGCTTATCCCGGCCCTTCTGCGTGAGATCGAGATGCGTGTTCGCGAGGACAAGCTCCCCGGCCAGCCCGGGAATGGTCACATGACATTTCAGGAGCCCGCGCTGCTCGAGGCGATTGGTAGAGATGGCATGATTGGACCAGCTCACGATCGGAAATTTCGAGAGGATCGCATTTCCGTGATGGCCTTCCTGGTAAATGGCATTTTTCCCATAGGAGAAATGAGGCCAGACGGAATCGGCGAGGAATTCAAACTGTGCGGCCGTGTCCCAGCCGGTAATCGGTACTTCAGAGTGCTCACCCAGGACTTCCTGGAGGAAAAGAATGTCGGCATTCAACTCGCGAAGAGCATCGCGAATTTCCGCCAGGATGAAGTCCTGATTCGTAATCGTAAAGCCCTTGTGAATGTTGTACGAGAGAATGCGGATTTTCATGTCACAACCAATATCGGAAAAGAAAATACAAACGGCCCATCATGCGATCAAGGAAAGTACGGGCCTTCATACTTTCAGCAGTTACCAGCTCCAGTTGCCCGGTCATCTCCAGAAAATGTTCCTCGAGCTTCTTCCGGTTTTCCTCGCCCTGAATGACCAGATCCACTTCGAGGTCATGGATCAGACTCCGATGATTCAGGTTCGTGGAACCAACGGTCATCCAGTCATCAATTATATAATTCTTGGCATGCAAGACGGTATCAGAATATTGAAAAACCTTTACTCCCTTACTAAGAAGATAAGGATAGTAAAAGAACTGGAGCGTCCGGAAAAGTTTAATGTCCGTTTTCCAGGTCGTGAGAAGCCTCACATCCACACCTCGTTCAGCGGCAGCTCCCAGGAGACGGATGATGCGTCTCCGCGGGATGAAATAGGGTGTAACGAACCAGATGCGTTTTTGCGCACGGTGAATATGGTTCATAAAGTTCTTGTAGAAATAGCGCTTCATCATGAGGGTGTGATTCATCCTGAGCGGAGAGTGTCGCCAGTTGGATCGCGGAAGTTTCTTCAGCTGCTTTTTGTACCGGTAATAATCCCGAAGGCGCCAGTTCCTCTTGAAGTTCAGGACGGCGTATTTCACCATCTGCCCCGTCACTCTGATTCCGATGTCTTTCCAGGCATCGGCATGAAAAAAACTCGTATGTTCGGCGGTAAAGTTGAAGCTTCCTGAATACATGATGTTCTGATCGATGGTCACAATCTTCCGGTGATTTCTTTTATTAAGGCGCATGGCCCGCAGAATGAATTTCTGAAACTTCCTCGCGAAAGTCATTTTGCCATAGAAGGGATGAAGAAACGGCAGGGGATTGAAGGTCTTGACGATGATGCCTTTCTTTTCGAACACACCATAAAGCCGCTCGTAGAAATTATAAGACCCCACACCATCGACGATGACCTGAACTTTCACGCCACGAAGGTGGGCGGCCACCAGGTGAGCGGCGAGTTTTTTTCCCAGAAGATCATCATTGAAGATATAGATCTCCACCGTGATGGATTCACGTGACGCCTCAATGTCTCTGATCAGGCGATCGAAGTATTCGTCGCCATTGAAGATCAGTTCTTCGGTTTCCCAGTAACTCATTAGCTTCGCTTCGGAGTTTCAGGAGTTTAATAAAATGGAGAGAGATTGTCGGATATATTTGGTCCTCAACCTTATTCAAGTTATTTACGATAATTAGGGAAATACTAATAAGAGTTGAAACCTATGGCGCTGACGAAAGAAGCTTTTTTTAACATGGTAAAATCCGCGAACGCTTCCGGCGTGAGTGATATTCACCTACGGACAGATGAGAAACCATGCTTTCGCATGCGCGGAGACCTTATCCCGGTCAAAATGGATCCTCTTACTAACGATGATCTGAAGCTCGTTTCGAGTCTCATGATCCGCGATGCAGAAATCCTGTCAAAGCTTGATAAAATAAAAGAGCATGATGGATCTTTCGCGGTCCCGAATGTTTGTCGTCTTCGCTACAACCTTCTTCGCTATCAGGGAAAACTCGGAATCATTCTTCGTCTTATCAGTGACAAGGTTCCTACAACGGAAGATCTGAAACTCCCTGCCGTGATTAATAAGATTGCCAGTGCTAACGCCGGACTTGTTCTCGTCACTGGTGCCACCGGCTCGGGTAAATCATCCACGCTTGCTGCCATGATTAACTTCATCAATAAAACTTCTGCGGTCCACGTTCTCACTCTCGAAGACCCTGTGGAATACATTCATAATCCGATCAAAGCGCGGATTACTCAGAGAGAAATCGGAGCAGACACAGCGGACTTTAACTCCGCTCTTCGCTCGGCCCTCCGTCAGGATCCGGATATTATCCTGATCGGTGAGATGCGGGATGCGGAGACGATTTCGATTGCGCTCAAAGCTGCGGAAACGGGCCACCTTGTTTTCGGAACCGTTCATACCACAGACGCACTTTCTACCATCGGCCGCGTGATCTCCATGTTCCCTCCCTCTGAGCAACATGTGGTGCGGACCCGGATTGCGGATAACCTGTACTCGACAATTTCCCAGCGACTTCTCAAAACTGCTGACGGAAAAGGGCGGATTGCTGCCCAGGAAATCATGATCAATAATCCCGGAATTAAGGAAGCAATTCTTGATCCTGTAAAGACTGCGGAAATTTATACCTACATCACCAAGGGTAAAAACGGCTCGGGCTCTCAGAGTTTTGACCAGGCGATTACCAAGCTCTACAAATCGGGCCAGATCTCCATGGAAGAGGCGAAATCAAACGCGACCAAACCGGAAGATTTCGAGAGAAATCTGATGTTCGGAGATGACCAGGAATAGTATCATAGAGAGACATGAATCTTTCTTTCCGACATTTCTACTGGCGCTGGACTAAAAACCTGATTTTGCTTTTTACTGCTGTCGCCATCGTCATGACAGTCGTGCGCATTGGGTTTGCCTTTTATTTTGGTGATGCGTCCGTTGTCCTGGGCGATCTCTCACTTTTCCGGAAAGCTCTTTTTCTGGGTCTGAGATACGATCTCATGCCTCTGGCCTACATCAATCTGCTTCCGTTTCTGATCCTCAATCTCTCCTATCTTATTCCCGGAAAATTCATCATCAAGCTCGCGCGATCACTGAACATCGCGATCCTGGTTTTTGGTTATACGTCTCTGGTCTGGCTCTACATCTGTGATCTCGCTTTTTATTCGTATTACCAGGATCACATGAACATCCTGTTCTTCGGACTCTTCGAAGATGATACGTACGCGGTTCTTATGTCAGTCTGGAAGAATTACAATGTCCCGGTTCTTCTGGCGCTCATCTTCCTCGTTCACTATCTCTGGTACCGGTTCGTCAAACTCATGTTTTCGCCTTTTGAGTTTGACCTGAAGCCCAGACGCTTTGACTGGAAGATGCCGGTCACACTTCTCACCGGCTGCGTGGTGCTTGTCTTTTTTGCGAGGGGAACTTTTACGAGGCTTCCTCTTTCCATAGAAGACGCGCGTTTCAGTAATAATGATTTCATGAATGAGGTGGCCCTGAACGGTCCGATCTCCCTTAACCGCGCCATTAAAATCAGAAAGACATACGGAAAAGGCGAGTTCAACTTCACGGCTGCGATGGGATTCAATTCCTGGCAGGAAGCTTTCGAAGCTGCCTTTGGCACAACTCCCTCAGGTCCCACGATTTATCATAGTCTCCTGAAGAGAACTCCGGTGAACCCTGATCTCGATAAAGCGCCCAAGCATGTGGTGATGGTGGTGATGGAAAGCTTCGGTTCGTACTGGAACGACGAAAATGCTGAGGACTTCCAGATCCTGGGAGATCTCAAAAAACATTTCGACCATGGCTATCTCTTCCGGAATTTTCTTCCGGCCGAAAACGGAACCATTGGAAGTATTGTTTCAGTTGCAACTTCCCAGCCCATCCGTCCAGGAGCCAGATTTCTTTCGGAATCAGAATTCGTCAGCACTTTCATCCGGAGCTCGGGGCATCTTGCCTTCAAAGAGAAGGGTTATAAGACGCATTTCATCTATGGTGGAAAACTAGGCTGGCGTGAACTCGGGAAATTTCTCTCGGCCCAGAAATACGATAATCTCTGGGGTGCCGATGAGATGAAAGAAGCCATGCCGGAGCTGAATAATTTTGAAGCACGGGATCTCGGTAACGAGTGGGGAATTTTTGACGAGTATCTTTTCTCCTTCATAGAAGAGCAGATTCGCACGGCCACGAAACCTCAGTTCTTCCTCGTGATGACGACTTCGAATCACCCGCCGTTTGAATATCCCTCGACGTACAAGCCTCTTCCGGTTGTTCTCACGCAAGAGAGAATGGCGCGTATTACGTTTAACGAAGAACTCGCGATGAAGCGCTTTCTCGCTCTTCAATACGCCAATCAGAAGATGGGGGAGTTTCTCACACGAATCAAGAGCGGACCCCTCCAGGATAAAGTTGTGGTGGGACTCACTGGTGATCACAGCTACTGGATCAATAAAGGTGTCGATAGCCCGCAGGAATTCAAGCGCTGGGCCGTTCCGTTTTTCCTCTCTGTTCCGGACAGCATGAAAAAGAAAGTGAACCTCAATCACTTCGGTTCTCATGAGGATATCTTTCCGACACTCTATCACCTGACTCTCTCGAATCAGTCTTACGTGGGCCTGGGAGAAGACATCATCGGCACTGACGGTCTCTCACAGAACTCCTCAGGCATCTACGCAACTTCCCTCGGTGCTTACTTTCACCAGAAGTACTGGAAGTGGAAAGATGAGAAGTCACTGCTCCTGGAAGAAACGCCTGAAACTCCTGAGCTTGTGAAGATGAGAAAGAAAGCAGAAGGAATGATTGCTATTACCGATGCCTATCTCAAGGAAGAAAAGAAGAATACGAAGCCTGCCGGAGATAGTGATCGGCCATAACTATTTTTGCCATGGCCTCTACCACCGGAACAACCCGGGGAAGAATGCACGGGTCATGCCTTCCGGCCTTCGCCTTTTCCCCCAACGTCGACGGCGCCTTGAACACTGCTCTCAGAGTGATTTCCTGGCCATTCGTGATTCCACCTTCCATGCCGCCGAAGTTTTTCTGATCTTTGGAGATATCAGATCCCTTCATGTCGGCCATAGAAAATCCCGCACCGATGTCCATTCCCACGCACGCAGGAAGGGAAAGCATGGCCTTGGCGAGATCGGCTTTCATCTTATCAAAGACCGGCTCACCTAATCCCGCTGGAACGCCTTTCACGGAGAGGGAAACGATTCCGCCCGCCGACTCACCGTTCGCTTTGCAATCTTTCAGGAAGGCGATCACGTCATCCGACATTTTCTTCTCAGGGATGTTGATCTCACCGCGATCTGCACCGTGAGCAGGTGTCTTCGTGAGCTTGAAATTTCCCACTTGCTCGATCCAGGCATAGGCAGAAATATCTTTTAAGATCAGGCCCGCAAAATACCCGCCGATCACGCGCGCAACTGTTTCTCTGCCGGAAGCACGTCCACCGCCGCGATGATCGCGGATGCCGTACTTGTCCATCGTCGTTTTATCAGCGTGGCCCGGCCGATAGGAGTCTTTAAAGCCTTTGTAGTCTTCGCTTTTTTGATTCTTGTTTCTGACAATGACTGTAACGGGTGTGCCGAGGGTTTTTCCCTCGAAGACGCCGGAAAGAATCTCCGGTTCATCATCTTCCACGCGTGACGTATGAACTTCATGCTGTCCCGGAGCTCTTCTTTTCAGTTCTTTTTTCAGGTCATCGAGATTCACCGGAAGATTCCCCGGAAGACCATCGATCACGCATCCCAGCGCCATGCCGTGAGATTCACCGAAAGTGGTGATTCGAAAAATTTCACCGATGCTATTGCCAGCCATCTTTTAACCTCTTCAGGAAATCCGCCGCAAATTTTTCAAGAGATCCCTCAGGCAGAAAAACGAATTCATCGACAGCTGCGTAGGTCGAAGGTGTGATTCCACAAGGGCTCAGAGTCTGCATCGCTTTTTTCATCGCAAGATCTGTGTGAAAATTAAGCGCCATTCCGTGATAGGTGGTGAGCCGCTCGATGGCGATCCCCATGCTGGCGAGCTTTCTATCCTCTTTCCAGAGACCCAGAAGTTCATTTTCAGAGTTGGTGCCCTTGAGACCCCAGAGGGAAAGAGTCTCACTCGTGAACTGAAAAACATCATCAATCATTTTAGAAAGTGAAAGTGTCCTGGGATTTAATTTTACGATCGGATAAAAGATCATCTGGCCCGGATGATGAAACGTAAGTCCCCCGCCTCTTTCAATGCGGTGAAGGGGATACGGAAGGTCACTTCCATCGCCTGTGTATTCCGTAAGAGTCTGAGCTTGCCCTTTCTTCGGTCTCTGAAGGCCTCTTCCCATCGTGAAGAGTCGCGGGTGACTGCAGACAATGAAAACTCTCAGTCGCGGATGTTCCTGAAGAAGCTTTACACACTCTTTCTGAAACGAGTGCGCAAGCTCGTAGTCCCAGTTCCACTTCACAACAACAAGAGAGCGGTCGTCCATCAGTGCTGTATCTTCAACCGATAAACCAAACTTAGGAAAACTGAGCGAGTGAAGGGGAGTTTTCATGGAGTGACTTGAGTTTCATTTTCAACGTAATCAAGAAAGTCAGCGGCCTTGTAAGAACTGCGAACGAGTGCGCCACTGGCAACAAATTTAAATCCGAGTTTTAAGGCCATGCGTTTTAATTCGATGAATTCTTCCGGAGTGTAATAGCGTTCAACGGCCAGATGTCTCTTGCTTGGCTGAAGGTATTGTCCGAAGGTCACGATATCCACATCCCGTGCGCGAAGATCTTCCAGCGTTTCCTGGATTTCTGCCCAGGTTTCCCCGAGGCCTACCATGATGGAAGTCTTTGTCTGGATGTGAGGATAATTCTTTTTATAAAAATCGAGGCAATCAAGAGTTTTTTCGTAACCTGCGCGAGGATCGCGGACGGGATGAGTGAGGCGCTTTACGGTTTCAATATTCTGGGCAATCACGAAAGGATTCGATTTTGCGAGGGTGTGCATTCTTTCCGCATCAACGCTGAAATCCGGAATGAGGACTTCAACTTTCGTTTCCGGATGATCTTTGTGAACCCGCTCAACGACGGCGGCAAAATGTCCTGCACCCTGATCCGGAAGATCATCGCGGTCCACGCTTGTGATCACGATGTAGCGAAGATTCATGAGGGCCACCATCTTCGATGTGTTCTCAACTTCTTCGTGATTAAGGAACCCTTTCGGGTTTCCGGTTTTCACGTGACAGAATTTACAGGCACGCGTGCAGGTGTCACCGAGAATCATCACGGTCGCAGTGCGGGCACTCCAGCATTCAGAAATGTTCGGGCATTTCGCTTCTTCGCAAACAGTAGAGAGACCTTTCTCGCGAAGATTATCGCGGATCTCTTTAAAGTCCTGACCCTCAGGGAGCTTTACCTTGAGCCACTCAGGCTTACGCTTGTAAGTTTCTTTATCAAAATAGGTTACGGCCATGGGATTTATCTATCACACGTGGGGATTTCCGACTAGTGATGAGTGGGGGGCACTGTCCTGATAAGGTATTGAAATTAATTGTCTAATGTATATACCACGCGCCCTTGTGAAAAGAGCTGGACGTTATCAAGGCCGCTGAGGATTCCGCCGCTGTTTGAGTTGATTTTCAGGGTATCAAAGACGATCCGTCTTCCGGCGACACTCATGGAAGTCACAGCGCGGTTATTCACGACCTGAACATCAACCGGAACATCCAGACGGCGTCCTCCCGGGGGTTTCACCGAGATGGTCAGTCTTCCGCCGGTGTTTGTGTTGAAATTTCTTCCGTAGAGTTTTACTCCGGTCGCAACGTCGCTCCCCTGGGGGCGATTCATGTTCGCGACGCTGTATCCGACCGTGTTGTAGTGGTTCGGATTCGCGACTTCATCACGGTAATGTTCCCGGGCGAGCATCTCATCGCGGTAACGGATATTGGCATCACCCTTCTTGAAGAAGATTTTTCCGAAGTAATTCTGGCTTCCAACAAAAGGAACCTGAAAATTGGTTTCGATCCTGAGGCCCATGCTCCAGCCACCCGCAGGGATCATCGTGCGCGCCAGGAAGGCTCTTCTTTCCGCAGATGTGATAGCGTGAATTTCCTGCAACTCTGAAGGGAGATCGTACATCGATAGCCCCGCGATTTCGCAGGTCTGTTCTTCCTGCGCAAAAGCTGAGCAACTCATCATGAGAATAAAAAGAAAAATCGTTTTCATGGAATGGATTATCGCATCTGCCGCAGGGGAGGTGATGGGGAGAAGAAAACTTTTTACAGAGTGATCAGAAAACAGTCACTCATCCGGGGTATAACTCCGAAAGATTGCGGCAGGTTAGCTGGTTTTTTCAGGGTTTTGATCTGGATCACCCTGTCCTCCAGGCGTCCCCGGATGGTCCAGAGGGTGTCGCTAAAATATTGCTCTTCCAGCTGTGCCCTGATTTTCGAAGAGGGATCCATTTCCCAGGCAAGATCAGGAACGACCAGTAAAGCATCTTCATTTTCCGGAGAGGGAGAGAATTTTTCTTTGCCCCAGGGTGTTTCCCAGAAGTCGCCGGATTTTTTCACCGGAAAAAAATTATGGAAACCCAGGAACTGTGCCACGAAAATATTTTTGGGTCTGGAGAAAACCTCTTCGGGATTCCCTTCCTGTTCGATTTTTCCGTGCTGGAGAAGAATCATGTGATCGGAAAATCTCGCGGCTTCATTCACATCGTGAGTGACGCAGAGAAGAGTGAGGTTCTGCCTTCTGATGTAATCAAAAAGCGAACTCAGGATATCTTTTCTTGTGTGAGGATCCAGATGGGTAAAAGGTTCATCCAGCAGAACAAGACGGGGATTACTGATGAGTTCACCGGCAAGGTAAACCTTCTGCCGCTGCCCCGCTGAAAGCTGTCCCACGTTCTGGCGGAGCTGGAAGGTAAATTCGAAAATGTCCGCGAGGTCGCGAGCCAGCTGGATTTTCTTCTCGTCACTTACTTCAGGATTCGTCCGGGAGATAAGGTACTTCTGCACATTGAGTTCGGGATCGATGTTCGAGTCTTTGATGAAGCGGACAGCGTCTTCTGTTTTAACCTTTCCTTCGTCGGCCTTGATTTCACCCGCAAGGATTTTCAGAAGAGTCGTCTTGCCACTGCCGTTAGGACCCATCAGCGTCGTTACGGTGCCTTCCTTCAGGGTGAAAGAAACTCCGGAAAGTCCCGCGATCCCGCGAGAATCAAATCTTAGACGTACGTTTTCAAGTGCGATCATGTATGGTTCAATTATCACGATTCCCCGAATCGTTCCAAGGGATTTTATGACACTGACACAGCTGAATTATATCCTCGCCGTTGATCGCTGCCGCAATTTTGCCCAGGCTGCCCGGGAGTGTTTTGTCACGCAGCCCACCCTCAGCATGCAGATTCACAAGCTTGAAGACTATCTTCAGATCCAGGTCTTTGACCGGAACAAGACTCCGGTCGAACCGACGCCGATGGGGAAAAAAGTCCTCGATTATGCCCGGAAGGTCATGCAGCACTCGCAGGCCCTGGAAGAATTATCACGCTCTCTCCGCGGAGAAGTGGCAGGAGAATATATCCTCGCGGTGATTCCGACATTAGCTCCTTACATCCTTCCACTCTTTGTCAGTGAGTTCACTCAAAAATACCCTTCCGTAGAACTCAAAATCTTTGAATACCAGACCGATGAAATAATCCGCTTTCTGAAAGAAGGAAAAATCGACGGCGCAATTCTTGCGACCCCGCTGGAAGTAAAAGAGATTTCTGAAGAGCATCTTTTCTTTGAGCCCTTTAAGATTTTCCTTTCTCCCGTTCACTCCCTTCTGAAGAAAAAATCTCTTGATGAGAAAGAGCTTGATCTCAACGAGGCCTGGCTTTTAAAAGAAGGGCACTGCATGCGCGCCCAGGCGCTCCACCTTTGCCAGGTGAAAAAAGAAGGAAGTGCCAAAAACCTTTTCTTCGAAGCGGGAAGTCTGGAGACACTCATCAACATGGTGAAATCGACGAAAGGGTTCACTGTCCTTCCGTATCTCGCGACTCTCACCTTGTCCGATAAGGATACTGAGCTCCTGAGAGACTTTAAATCTCAGCTTCCGGTGAGAGACATCAGTTTTGTCACGGGCCCCATGTCGATGAAGACATCGATTAAGGATGCCCTGATTAAAGTGATCCTCTCAAAGCTTCCCAAGGAATTAAAAAAGACCAGTTCAAAGTCTGAGGTTATTTCCATTCACTGAACGCGAATACCGGTACGACTCGATGGTGTACCAGGCGAGGGCGATCCAGATGAGGCAAAACGCCTGGAGCTTTTCTGCACTCAGGGCTTCGTGAAAGATAAACAATCCACAGATAAATTTGAAGCTCGGTGAAAGATACTGAATCATCCCCAGTGTCTGAAGGGGCAATCTCTTGGCGGCATACGCAAAAAGGATGAGCGGCACTGAGGTCACCAGTCCTGAGAGTGTGAGAATCAGATTTCTGCTTAAGGAAAGATTCTGAAAAACGCTGATTGGTGTCGTCGGTTGCGTGTACCAATAAAGAAGAACCGGAATGATCACGACTCCTGTCTCAAAGAGAAGGCCTTCCATGGAACCCACGTGAACGAGTTTTCTGATAAGCCCATAGAGAGCAAACGTGAGCGAGAGAATGAGGGCCAGCCACGGGAAGTGATTGAGATCGGTATGAAAAGCAAGAAGGATAATCGCAAGTAATGCCAGAATAATAGCTGGCCACTGAGTGGGACGGATTTTCTCCTTGAGAATGATCCAGCCCATGAAGACATTGATAAGTGGGTTCAGAAAATATCCCATACTGGCCTCAAGGATCCTGCCGGCGTTGACGGCGTAGATGTAGAGAAGCCAATTGGAAGAGATGAGAAGGGCCGAGATCACAAGCATCACTCTGGCCCGTGGGTTTTTCCAGACGTCTTTGACGAGGGAAAGTTTTCCCCGGAAAAGCATAATGAGAAAGAGGGTGACGAAAGACCACATGAGGCGATGGCCGAACAGGTCCCACGCTCCGACATCGCTAAAAAATTTCCAGTAAATCGGAAAGAG
>CANGAC010000016.1 GCA_947451425.1 Bacteriovoracaceae bacterium
AGCCACGGAAGGCGTATGAAATTTTCGTCAGTTGACCGAGAAGTGAATGTGAATGTTGGGGAAAAGAGGCCCGTCTTTTGTGACGGGCCGGTGAGGTTTAATTAATTTTGCTGCTTCCCATATTTATTGAGAATCATTTCTGTCGTCGTTCCATTTCCTAAGACAAGCTTGAAGCCTATCACTCTCTTCGAGTTAACAAAGGGGAGCGCCGGAATGTTCATGTCGGCGGTGTAGACAACGACTTTATCAATACCGGGAATTCCGATGATGCTGGCGAGGAGTTTTCTCTTGAGGGAAATTTCAACTCTGTCGATCGCTGTCGGCTCGCCGTTGAAGGAGAGGGAATCCGGAATCACTTCCATCTTGGATACTTTATAGCCTGAAGTAAGATCGCCTTTCCCTTGTGCGAGATCAGCGAACATGCGGGTCTTCTGGATGAAGTCAGCAATTGTTTCGTTCTGACTTGATACCTGGGACGTGAGAGTCTTGATCGACTCGAGTTCCGCTGCATCTGTGACAGGCTTTTTATCAATGCCGTAAACGCCCAGGATGTTCCCGCTCTTGTTATCCATCACGTACCAGTACGGACGAGTGATTGTGTCATCTTCGGCCGCCATGAGCATTGCCGTCTGTTCATTTTCAAGTTTTACTTCGCGGATAAAGCTAAAGCCCATGTCGTTAAAGACATCGACACCCATTTCATCGGCGAAGCGCTTAGGTACAGTCTGGCTGATCTTGAAGCCAAGATACGAGTTTCCCGTCGAAGGCTTCGAGAGGAATGAAAGATCGGTAGCTTTTTTCTCTGCGCCCGGAAGGACAATTTCCCAGAGGGTGTTCACGGCATTGGTCTTGTCCGAAGAAATAACAGAGGGAATCCGCTTCATCATCTCAGTTTTGAAACTATGAGCAGTCGCGAAAGGATTCTGACTCATCGACTTGATGGAATCCACAACCATGCGGTCAAATTCTTCCGGATTATTTGTCTGCTCGCGGGTTTTCCAGAGGAGCATACTCATGCGCTCACCAAGATCATGCGCTTCGAGTTTCGGAGCGTAAGCTTTAAGAACCCCCTGACCATCAACGAGCGATGAAGCATCACGGAGGGCCTTCCCTCTCATCATGACGAGACCGACTTTCGGGTTATTGAGGTGAAGGTGAGCGATGTAATCGGCAAAGCCTTCATTGAGTCCTGAGATTTCGTAGTTAATTGAGTTCGGGAAAAGATGGTTGAAGAAAAAGTGCGAAGCCTCGTGAGAAATAACCGAAGCATCGTAACCAGAGCGGTTGATTTTTCCTTTCAGGACATTGAAGAAGATACTGTTACTGGCCGGGAGAAAAGAAAGTGTGATGTCGGCAGGATTAAAGAACGCATTGTTCTTCATCTGTTTACCGGCCGAAGGATCTTTGATCGAACGATTCGTCATGACCTTGAGGTGGTGGGCCGGTTTGAAGTCGAAGCGGTTATCAAGGAAGCTGAAGTAGCGCTTGAGCCAGAAGTAAACATTGGCCTGCTCAAGTGAATCATTATCTTTTGATTCAACCAGACCTGATCTCACTTTTACGGAATCTTTATTCTTACAGTCCTGGAAGCAGACGGCGAAGTCACTTTCCTGGAGGAAACTTTTCGGGAATAGTTGAGAGTAAGAGAGGGCCGGATTATCAACTGTTGAGCGCGTGATGAGAGAGGAAGGAACGGAATCCGCCTTCACATCTTTCCACACACTTTCACCTTCGGCACCGTCGTAGCCGTCAACGTGTGACAACTCGATCCTAGCCAGAGCGTGCATCGACAATAAGAGGGAACTTAAAACTAAGGTGTTCTTGAGGTGTTTATTCATGTGCGGAATTTTGCCAGAAAGGCGTTACCGGAACATGAGTTTTGAAGGAAATTCCGGGGGTGTCTAAAGTTTAGACACCCCCCGTTTCATTAATGTGAGGTAGTTGAGTCGTCGGCATTCCCACCCTGGGAAGCGAGACGGGTCTCGATTGCCTTGATCCCGGCGAGGGAAATGGCAATAAGCGTGTCTAATTCGCGTCCCGGTCTTATAGTCTTACCTTCTTGAAAGTGCACTCCACGGTATCCATCACAACTTCCATTGTGTCTTCATCAGCGAGAGTTGCTGAAAGGGCGGTATTCCAGTCTGAGCAACCAACCCATCCGGGGAGGCAGGTTTTTTCTTCAGCAAGAACTGCGTTCCCGCGGATTCTGTCCTGAGTGATAATTCTCTGCATACCGCGGGTCGTGCGGACTTTCGTCCACATGTTGTCCATATTCACAGAACGTGACTTGTATTTTTCAAGAGCTGGGTTCGAGAGTCGGACAACAATGAAGTCCATGTAGTTATCGCGTTCAATTTTCACTTCGGCGCGGTCGTAATCACAGTTTCCAACAGCGACATAGGCTCCCGAAAGTTTCGCCGCAATTTCCGGAACAATCGCGTGTGCGGTCGCAGAAACAAGCAGGGCGATGACAATGAAAGTTTTCATTGGATTTCTCCTTAAGATTTGAATGCGCGGGGTATAGCATGAAAGCGCTGACTGCTGCTGACTGAAGTAAAAATTACACTTAAGAGTTCTGAAGGTCTTCGAGGTTAAGCCTGCGTAAGGTCGGTGAAATGATCGCCACAATGCCTACGGTTGAGAGACAAACGATACCTCCGAGGACTGCCGCCGGCATGGCGCCCAGAAATTTGGCCGCAATTCCTGATTCAAATTCCCCGAGTTCATTGGAGGAACCGATGAAGATAGAATTCACGGCGGAGATCCGTCCGCGCATGTTTTCCGGAGAGGAAAGCTGAACAGCGGCAGTTCTCACGAGCATGCTGATGCTGTCGAACGCTCCGGAGAGAGCGAGAGCGATAAGGGAAAGCGTAAACGATCGGCTGATCGCAAACACGAGGATACAGACTCCGAACCCTGCGACACTCAGGAAGAGCCAGTTACCGGCCTTTCTTTTTATCTCCCATCTCGTGAGAGTGAAACTCATGATGGCCGCTCCGACAGCCGGGGCCGCGCGAAGGATCCCAAGACCTTTGGGACCCGTCATGAGAATTTCCGCTGCATAGATCGGAAGAAGGGCGGTCACTCCGCCAAAGAGAACGGAAACCATATCAAGAGTCAGCGCCGGAAAAAGAATAGGGTGCCTGAAAACAAACCGCGCTCCCAGGAGAAGCTCTTCTTTCACGGATTTTGTTTTATCACGCTCTTTATTCACGTGACTCAACTGAATCATGAAGAGAACAGTGAGAGTGGTAAGAAGAAGCATGCACACAATGGATGCCGTTCCCGAAACGCCAATGAAGCCGTAGAGAAGGCCGCCGAGAGCAGGACCTGAGATCCGCGAGACCTGCATCGCTCCCGACATCCACGCCGATGATTGGGGAATCAGCGCCTTCGGAATAAGTTTCGGGACCATGGAATACATGGAAGGTTGAGAAAACGCGCGCGCACTTCCGGTTAAAAAAGAAGAGCAGAACAAAAGGATGACCTGATCAGAGGTCGCCAGATCAAACATCTTTAACTGCGATACCAGCATGAGAAGCCCGGAGGTGAAACTCACCATCACGACCTTGCGGTAAATCTTTAACGGATTGGAGTGATCAACGATGAAGCCCGCAAAAAGTGCCAGGGAAAGTGCAGGGATGGCCTCAACGAGTCCGATGAGCCCCAGGTGAAGCGGATCATGAGTCAGTTCATACATCCGCCAGCCGAGGACAATCACCTGCATCTGGACCGCGAAAGAAAAAAAGAATCTCGCGGCCATGAGCCGCTTGAAATCTATCGGCATTATTTTTTCAGTCCGTTATTTTCTTTCAGGAAGAACATGCCAATGACAAAAGTCATGAGGGCCACGGCGATGGGATAGTAGAGACCTGAGTAAATGTCACCGGTCTTACTCACCATCCAGGTTCCAATCAAAGGAACCATCCCACCGAAGACACCGTTACCGATGTGATACGGAAGACTCATCGAGGTGTAGCGGATGTGCGTCGGGAAAAGCTCCACAAGGAAAGCTGCGATCGGTCCGTAAACCATCGTGACAAATATCACCTGAATCCACACAAGGAAAACGAGCATGCCCATCTGAGGTTGCGTCCCATCGAGAAAGCCCGAGTACTGGGCCATCTGCTTATAGATCGGAATCCATGAAAGAGCGGCAACGAGACAACCGGTCATCATGATTTTCTTTCTGCCGATCTTATCGGAGAGTCCACCGAAGACGATGAAAAAGGGAGTCGCCAGAAGAAGAGCAATCGCGATCACCTGATTGGCGATGACAAAATTCACCTTGAGCACAGTCTGGAGATAATAGAGAGCGTAGAACTGTCCTGTGTACCAGACCACACCCTGACCGGCCGTTGCTCCGAGGAGAGCAATGATCACGAGGCGGCGGTTTTCCGGTTCGAGGAAACTGTCGCGCAGGGGAGATTTCGAAGCCTTCCCACTCGCCTTCATTTCTAAGAAGACCGGTGATTCATGAAGTTTTCTTCTGATCACCACAGAAATGGCGACGAGAACAATCGAAAGAAGAAACGGAACGCGCCAGCCGATTTCAGCGAAGGCTTCTTCACCGAAGAAAGTTCTGCAGGCGAGAATCACGCCTAGGGAAACGAATAATCCGAGAGTCGCCGTTGTCTGAATAAACGATGTATAAAATCCGCGCTTCCCATCCGGCGCGTGCTCGGCCACATAAGTCGCGGCCCCACCATATTCACCACCAAGAGCGAGACCCTGGAGGAGGCGAAGGAGAAGAAGAAGGATCGGAGCGAAAACACCAATCTGAGAATAATCCGGAAGAAGACCAATCAGGGTCGTGGAAACTCCCATGATGAGAAGAGTGACTAAGAAAGTGTATTTTCTTCCGACCAGATCGCCGATGCGGCCGAAGACCAGAGCTCCGAATGGTCTGACGATAAATCCTGTGGCAAAGGTCGCCAGAGTCAGAAGAAGGTTTACAACTTCATCTCCCGGAGGAAAAAAACGGGAAGCGATGATGGTCGCAAGAGACCCGAAGATGTAGAAATCGTACCACTCAATCAGAGTGCCGGCGCTCGAGGCTCCAATGACGGTCCATATACTGTTCTTCTGAACTTGAGACATAAGGCCTTCCTTTTTCATGTTCCCTTAAATTAGACTATAAAATATACTGAGAGTCACCATATCCGGACGGGGGATAGCGAGATTCTCGAAACAAAAAGACTTATCTTAAGACACTGGGAAGAGCGAGACCGTGACGAGTTTGCTCGAATGAATGCCCATCCTCAGGTGATGGAGTTTTTTCCTGCACTCTGGACCCGAGAAGAAAGCGACACCGTGTTCGATAAATTCCAGGTCTTTTTCCGGGATCGCGGCTGGGGATTGTGGGCGATCGAAGAAAAATCCACCGGAAATTATGTCGGATTTACGGGTCTTAATATTCCTTCTTTCGAGGCTCCTTTTTTACCTGCCATAGAGATTGGCTGGAGACTTCTTCCGGAGTTCTGGAACAAGGGATTTGCCACGGAAGCCGCACTAGAGTCTCTCCGTTTTGGCTTTGACGTGCTTAAACTGGCAGAGATTGTTTCATTTACCGCCGTGGGAAATGTGAAATCCCAGCGGATCATGGAAAAAATCGGAATGCAGAGAAAACAGGAATGGGATTTTCTTCATCCGCGGGTGCCGGATGGGAGTGTTCTCAAGGCGCATGTGGTTTACGTGAAATCAAAATAATTTTCTGATCTGTTCATGATGAATCTCTGTGATGCCTGCGCGCAGACCCGTGAAGATGACGGCATCCTTATCTTCAATCAGAAAATCCATCGTCCTCAATGTCTCCAGAAGTTGAGTCCTGGTATGTTCACCCTGGCCTGATCCGATCAGGAGCTTCACCGGTTTTTTCATGGTCCCTTCACAGAAGGTCCACTCAAGGCCATTTTTCAGAATTCCCGGCATGCTGTGGGCGTATTCGGGAGTCGCAATCACGATGAGGTCGGCGGCGGAAGCAAGTCCCCGAAGTTCCGTCACAACTTTCGGCACTTTCTCAGAAAATTGGTCTTCCGGACGGAACCAGGGAAGAACAGAAAGGTCGGCAAAGGTCCATTGGGCCCGAGGTGTAAGCTTTTGCGCCTCTGTCAGAAGAAGCCAGTTCGTCGAATCTTTCCTTAAGCTGCCGCAAATTCCAAGAATTCTCATAGGATAATCTTAACCCGATTGATAGACCGGGGCCATGATTCCGTGGTACGAGCAAGGCATTAAAAACCACAGGAGGTTCCATGTTTAAAGCTCTCGTTGCTGTTGTTGCCCTCACGGCCTCAACTGCTTTCGCTTTACCAGTAGAAGTGTCCCGTCCGATTCAGAAAATGAACTCTCATAAAGCTCTCGCTGATGGCTATGACTGGGAAGGTATCGTTAAACTTTCAAACTGTTCAGCTGCTCTCATTACTTTTGAAGGCATGCCGGAAACTAAGAAAGCTGTCGTGATGACGAACGGTCACTGCGCTGATCTTCCAGGCGGCCGCTTCCTCGCTCCGGGTGAAGTTCTTGTGAACAAAGCTGTTTCCCGCACGGTTGGTATTTTCGACGTGAAAAAAGGTCTTCATAAAGTGAAGGCGACGAAGTTCCTCTTCGCTACCATGACAGACACAGACGTTTCTCTTTATGAACTCGAACTCTCATACAAAGAAATCAAAGATAAGTTTGACGTAGATCCACTTCTTCTTGCTCCTTCTCACCCGAAAGCGAACACAGAAATGATGATCGTTTCAGGATACTGGGAACGCGGCTGGGATTGTTCAGTCAACGCTTTCATCCCACAGCTGAAAGAAGATGCTTACACCTGGATCGATTCTATCCGTTACAATGCTGAGTGCGATACGACTCACGGAACTTCCGGATCTCCTATCATCGAGCGTAACACACGCACTGTGATCGGGATCAACAACACGGGGAACGATTCCGGTGAACGTTGTACGATGGACAATCCTTGTGAAGTTTCTACTGACGGATCAATCACTGTCAGCAAAGGCACTTCTTACGGTCAGCAGACTTACCAGATCTACAGCTGCCTGAATAAGAACTTCGACCTCGATCTCAAGCAGAGAGGTTGTACTCTTCCAAAGCCAGCCGCTCTTTAATCAGAACGCAAAAAAAAGGGCCACGAAAGTGGCCCTTTTTTTTTATCCTGTCGTCTCCGGATTTGTATCGTCGTCATCACCGTAGTTTCCTCCGGTGGTTGTTCCTCCGGAAGTCGTGCCACCAGAAGTCGTCCCCCCGGAAGTTGTTCCTCCGGTAGTTGTCCCGCCAGAAGTTGCTCCCCCAGCAGTAGAACCGGAAGTTTCACCTCTAGGGTGTCTTTCCCATGGCCAGTGGAAGCCGCCGTCTCCAGTTGTCGTTCCGTTATCATCACTGTGAGTACTGTTCGAACCAGTTGTTGAACCTGCAGTTTCCCCACCAGCGGTGGAACCTGTTGTTTCGCCGGGACGATACTGCCCGTCTACCGGAATAGTTGCTCCATCATCCGCACCTGATGAACCACCCTGTGCTTCACCATTTGCTGGTCCAAGAGATGCATCTGTTTCTATAGTACCTGGCACCGGACCGGCCTTTCTGATCACTCCGCAGGCAATAGGAATTGTCTGGAAGTTTCTGAGGCGCCCTTTGGTACCAACTGTGTCCGGAAGGTTAGCCGTTTCCGGAGCTCCATGGACCATGACTACGCGACCATCGAGATTAAGTTTTCCTTCGACACCAAGTTTTCCGTAATCATTTTCTTCGTTGAGATCCGGCTCGCGAAGATCTGTGATAAAGCGATCATAAGCAGTTGCCCTCTCCCAGAAATAGTTTCCGTACATGTCGCCCGAAGGCCAGATCGATGATCCTCTTTCCTGGGAAGAGATGTCTGAGTCGAGAGGGAAGAGAATTTTACCAGTCCTTGAAAATGCTTCATTCACATCGATATAGCCGTCACCGTTTGTATCATCAGCGGCAGTCGGACAAGAAGTTCCGATGTGGACTCGCTGCTGGTGCACGATGTTGGGGTATCCACCGGACAACTGAGCATATGCAAGAAAGCGATTGCCTTGCTTGGTTATGGCGACACTTCCAGTGACGGCTCCACCAACTCCATTGTTAATGACGTTGAAATTAGCAATGTAGGAACCTTCCGCTTCCTGCTCGACTTGTCTTTCAATTCCACTGGCGCCGTTTCCGCGACCGCCGCCGCCTCCACCACCACAACTCATAAGAGTAGCACCGAGGAGTACTGGCGTGACAATATTACAAATACTTTTTTTCATGTCGTGCTCCTTAAATTCCTTTTATGGATATATCTCAAAGGCCTCGGCGTAGGCAGCTCTTACGTCTGATTCAAGCCATCTGTTTTTGACGGAGCCGAACTTTTCGAGGAACTCAAGGTCCACCGGCTGGTAATAGTACATAGGGGCTTTCTGGAAGAAGCAGGAGCCGGCTTCGGGATAGCTAGCATGATCAGAATATGTGTGAACGTACGGACATTTCGCATCGTCTGAAAGGAAGATGTTCGCCCATTTCTGAATTTCCAATGGGCCTGAAGAGTATTTTTTATCCAGTGTGCGTTCTTTGATCTGACCATCGACGATCATATTCACCATCGGTGAAACGTGGAACCACCAATCGAAGTTGTAGCGACGGATGTAA
Organism: Bacteriovoracaceae bacterium; assembly: GCA_947451425.1. GTDB lineage: Bacteria > Bdellovibrionota > Bacteriovoracia > Bacteriovoracales > Bacteriovoracaceae > Peredibacter. The sequence goes on from CANGAC010000016.1 coordinate 8,653, forward strand.
TTTCGAGTGAAAAAGATGTAGATCTTTTTTGAGTAAATGTTGTGCTTTACACGCATTTCATAAGTCCAGACCATCGCGCGGTTAAAGCACTGGGTCTCTTCTTTTGAAGGGTGTCGCATTTCACTAAAAGCTTGTTTTGCGAGCTCTGGAGTAATGACACTGGCGTTGTATCCTTCGAGTGGATCCATGCTCATGAGACTTTTCTCATGACTCATTTTCAGCTTCTCAGGATCGACTTGAGGAAGAACAGGAGCAACTTCAACGGCGCTTTCGATATAGCGATCATTGCTGATATCGAGCTTCAGCCACTTTTTCATCAAAAGAGAATTATTCAACTTCTCCAGAGTTTCGGTGTCGTTCACATTGAACTTCACCACCTTGCCGGAAGTCAGATAGACCAATACCTCATCAGCAAGATTGTCACCGTGATCAATGTCGTGAATCTGGGTCGTGATCTGGGTATTCGCCCAGATTGGTAGTGTGAAGAGAACACACATCCCGAGGAACAAACGCATAAAACCTCCTGTGTTTTATTAAACCTAGCCGGCGCCAATATTGACTAAAAAAGGTCACTTCTGTCACCAAAAGCATGGCCAAAGGAAATGTTGATGTGTGCGAGCGATATGCGGCTAAAAAGTTAAGAAGGGAGAATGATAAGAACTGACGCGGGAAAATTTTCTTTTCCGACCAGAAAGATAACGTCCGCTTAATCTGAGTCAAACGCAGAGTTCACACTTCAGAATCCAGCAAGAGCTCCGATTAGCACGCTTAATTGGCAAAAACCGCCGAACAAGTGGTATTTTAAAGTATTCTAAACAGGGCGTTGACCACACTACAGTAACTTGCGATTTACCGGGCTCAAGATCTAGAATGGAACTTCATGGAAAAAATTGATGACGACAGCCAGCTCGTGCGGATTCCGATCACGCAGTTAGTGAAATTCTCAGATGCCTTCGCGGGTGCTGAGATCCACTTGTCTATAGGTGGAAAATTTGTGCGCATGAATTATGCGACGGATGAATTTGTCGAAATTCTCCGGAAGCTTCAGCAGAAAGATGTTGAGATGGTTTTCATCCGCCAGTCGGAAGTAAAGAAAATCATGCAAGAGATTCAGGAGAGTCTTTCTGCGAAAACGTTCTATGATCCCAAAACAGTAACGGAAACCAAAGTAGAGACTCTCGATGATTCCATGAAGACGGTGAAAAATATCATCCACCAGCTGGGAGTGGATTCTGATACTGTCACACTCCTTCGTCTCGTGAATGTCCGCGCGATGTCCATCCTTTCAGAATCCCCAAGCCTCTATGCTTTCATCAAACGCTTCAAGAAAAATTGCTCCGATGAATTTCTCCGGGCGATGCTGACGAGCTATGTGATGTCTTTAGTGATCGATAAATTTCCGTGGCGCTCGGATTCGGTTAAAGAAAAAGGGGCGATGGCGTCACTCCTTTGTGATCTCTTAATGGAAAAAGAGGATTTTGCCATTCTCAGGAAATGGGAAAAAGAAGGGGGCGATCTACCCGAGCATATCCGCAATCATCCGATGGATCTGGCCGACAAGCTCCGCACAAAACGCGATCTGATTCCTTCAGAGACCATTACCATTATCGAACAACATCACGAGCTGCCGGATGGGAAAGGTTTTCCTTCCGGTCTCAATGCATCACGCTTCAACCAGCTTTCCGCAATATTTATTGTGAGCCAGCGCTTTATTGAAGAACTCTTTGATGCAGGTTTTGATTACGATAAGCGGTTTGAGATAACGGCTAAACTGCAAAAGCGTTTTGATGCGAAGACTTTCGAGAAGGCGATGGACGCTCTCATCACTGTTGTGACTTAAGTTCTCCTCTCTACCTGAATTCTACATCAAGAAATTCCTGTCTTGAATGTGTATGCGGGATATTTGTGGACTGATGATTTTTTCACCGCCACAATCTCGACCAGCGTGATTTCATAGAGGAGGTCATATGCAGGAACAGTGGGACATTCAGGAAGATAACAAATCTAAAGACGATTACATGGACATGGTTTTGTCGACTCGCCGTCGGAAAAAAATCATGGTCATTGATGATGATCTCGATCACCGGCTGATCGTGGCAGAAATGCTGGTGAATGCCGGTTACACCGTGATGACAGCAAAAGATGGTGAAGTGGGACTCAACACCATTATTCATAATGCCGACAAACCTGATTTGATTATTCTTGATCTTATGATGCCGGAAAAAGATGGATTGGCCTTCAGGAAAGAACAAAAATCTCTGGAGTCCATTTCTCACATTCCGGTGGTCTTTCTTTCCGGTCAGGGCCTCGTCGAAGGGGAAACTTGTCTCATGAAACCCGTCGATGAAAGAGTCGTCCTGAAAACCGTCGAACAAGTCTTTAAATAACAGCAGCAATTTCTGGCTTAGCTCTTGCTTGTTCCCTCCTGTACCAGGAGGGAACAAATGGGAAATCGTCAAAACTACCCGGACCGCTCAGGCATTAACCGCTATGGTGAAGATCACATTCAACCGGACAGAGCACAAGGTTTAGATCACGCTATACCCTGGTCCCGTGATCCTCGTTCCGAATCATTCTCTGAAAAGCATCACATTGGTAAAGGCTCGAAAAACTTCTCACGCAACGATGAGGTTTTACGGGAAGAAGTCTGCGAAGCTTTTCTTCAGAGCTCCATCCTTGATCCCACTGACATAGAGGTCGCAGTTTCCGAAGGTGTCGTGACCCTTTCCGGTCACGTTCGGGCGCGGGAAGATAAATTCCTCGCCGAAGAAATTGCCGCCGACATTCCCGGAGTAAAAGACGTGATGAATACCCTCACCCGTGGAAAGTTTGACGTGGGTGATGAACCTGGCGGACTCATCAAGGGTATCCGATGAGGCCAACACGTAAGCCCCGGTATGAGAATGATGATTTTTCGCCTTATGCGGGACCAGAGTATCGGGAGAAGGAAGTTATGAAACACAAATATGATCACAGCTATTTCAGTGGGGTTTCCTACGCCGATGGCAATACAATTAGCGGAAAATGGGCAGAGAATCGCGGACGACGTGGTGATCAGGTCCGGCTGGATAACCCTTTTGAGAATGGTGACCTTTCAAACTGGAACCATCGTTTTGGATGGGACGAATACTACGGGCCTCACAAAGGGAAAGGTCCCAAAGGATACATCCGCCCTGACCACCGGATCCATGATGATGTCTGCGAGCATCTGACCCGGGATACTTTCGTGGACGCTTCAGGAATTGAAGTGAACGTAAAAGAAGGGGTAGTCACCCTTTCCGGAAAAGTGGAAGATAGAGAGATGAAACGATTTGCCGGAGCTCTGATTGACCGTGTTCCGGGAGTCAAAGACATTCACAATCTCCTGGAACTTATCCGACGATGAAAAAAGCCGTTTTCCTTGACCGCGATGGTGTGATCAACCAGACAATCTTCCGTCGGGGAAAGCCTCGCGCCCCTTACACTCTGGAAGAGTTCACTTTTCTTCCCGGTGTACCGGAAGCTGTGGATTTTCTGAAAGACGAAGGCTTCCTCATCGTTGTTGTCACGAATCAACCTGACGTCGCCCGTGGCTGGGTCACCCGGGACGCAGTTGACCTCGTTAATCATCACGTGAAAGAAACTCTGAATGTGCTGGAAGTAAAATCCTGCTTTCATACCGAGCACGATGCCTGCGCCTGCAGGAAGCCTGCTCCCGGCATGCTCCTCGAAGCCTCTGAAGCTTATGGCATTGATCTGAAAGAATCTTTTATGATTGGTGACCGCATGAGTGACATTGAAGCGGGAAAACGTGCGGGCTGCAGAACCATTCTCATAGGCGAGGGCGAAGGCGGAGAGAAAATCGTAACTCCGGATCACCAGGCAGAATCGTTACTCCTTGCTACCGGCTGGATTGTTCAGCAGTAATCACTCATCCATTCCCATGCCTTCGGCATCGTTGGAGCCTCGATCGCGCTCTCCGCGGGACTCTTCTTTTTGAACATCACCGATGGCGTTCTTGTAATCTTCCCGGCTCTTCATGCAGGACATAAGACACACCATCAGAAAGAAATATTTCATCAGTGACCGTCCACGTCTTTCTGATCGTACTCTTCCTCTCGCTGAATGGTCTGATCATCATCGCGATGGCACGCCGACGCTGTCAGCAGCAAGGCGAGAAAGAGAAATACAAAAGCTTTCATATCAACCTCTCATCGTTCGTCCACTTCCATGAAACGCAAAAGCACCACGTCGTGTGAACTAAAAATGTCCGCAAGTTTTTTTAGTGGTACCGGACTTGCAAAATTTCATCGGGAGTTTGGAAGAGGAAGGTGCTTTATGTCAAAGACGAGAATGAGGGCCATCTCTGAGCAGGTCATCGTGATCACAGGTGCTACCACCGGAGTGGGTCGTGCGACAGCGAATCTTGCTGCCGAAAGAGGGGCGAAAGTGGTCATCTGCTCAACGGAGGAAGAAGAACTCCGGGCACTGACTGAAGAACTCAGGCAGAAAGGTGGAGAGGTCCGCTTTATCATTGCTGACGTCACCAGAATGAAAGACCTCCTCAAAATTAAAGAGGAAGCACTGACAAGTTTCGGCCGGGTCGACACCTGGGTGAATAATGCCGGTACTTCACTCTACGGGTATCTCATGGACACTTCACTCGAGGATGAGCGAAAGCTCTTCGAGATAAACTTCTGGGGAACCCGCATGGGGTGCCAGATTGCTGTTGAGTGTATGAAGGAATCCGGCGGCACCATCATCAATTTAGGAAGTGAGGTTTCCGTTGCGTCCCAGCCCTTACTGGGAATTTATTCCGCCAGCAAGAACGCAGTGAAAGCGATCACGGATGCCCTGCGATCTGAGCTTCGTGACCGGAACATTCCGATTGAAGTCACCCTCATCCGTCCCACGGCCATCGATGCGCCCTTCGCAGAACACGCGGGCACGTGTGCGGAAGAGATTCTGAAAAATGCAGAGAATCCCCAGCGGGACGTTTACGTCGGTGGTCCTGCAAAATTATCCGCCATCCTTGATACCTTCTTTCCTCAGGTCAAAGACATGGTTTCTGAAACACGCATGAAGGACTTGCGCGGTCATGAAACTGATTACACAACGAAGAGTTTTATCAAAACCATTACCAATAGTGCCCGGAAGTCTCTCGAGAACTTCCGCCGTGCCGGTTAATTAAAGGAGTCGTCTATGAATGAATCACGTTATTCACGGGATCAGTCCACCGAAGAGGATAAGGATTTTTTTGACAAGTATTCTCCGTCGGGAGAGTCGGAATGGACCCTGGGCTCTGTAACTCCCTTTGATGATGAGAGTGTTCTCTCGGAAAGGCATTACAATATTGAAAGCCTTGAAGAGCGGAGAAATCACACCGGCAAAGGGCCGATGAACTATCAGCGGTCCGATGAAAGAATTCACGACGATGCTCAGAGTGCTCTTTACAGCTGTGCTGAAGTGGATGCCTCAGACATCGAAGTGTCAGTCGCAAATGGCATTGTGACCCTTCAGGGAACTGTTGAAGACAGGATCTCCAAGAAAGTCGCAGAAATGGCGGTGGAAAGACTTCCCGGTGTCATTGATGTGGAAAATAATTTAGTGATTGAGAATCCTCGCAAGCGTGGACTCATGATGAACCACTCGCCGGTGCCGTAAGGCCCGGTCGGGTCTTTACTCGAGATATTCTTCGTCCGCTTCATAAACTTCTTCCGGTGGGACGTCATCCGTCACTGCTTCCGGTATATATTCCTGTTCCTCCCGCGGGACATCTTCGTAATCTGATTCCGGCAGAGAGTGTGGGGGAGAAAATTCGGTTTCAAGTGCCGGATCTCTTTCCGGATAATCAGCATCCTGAGAAAAGGCCTGGAAATTTGAAAAAAGAATAAGCAGAACAAAAAGTTTCATCATGAAATCCTCGCTGTTGGCCCATTCTAGTGGCAACAACAGCGGCCATGGAAAGAACGACTGAGTCTAATGCGCATAGGGAGAATCTTCCTTGCCGGTTGAGGGGAAAGTTCCTTCGATCATCGGCGCTTTCTTTTCTCCTACGCGCTCAATCCAGGACATGAAAGCGCTCCAGTAGTTCTGAACGAATTCGCGTGATTTTTCTTCTTTCATCCGGCCCCGTTCGTCAAACGCATCTTTCGCATTAAAATAAAATTCCGGCTGACCCATCACACTCATGTTGAGGTAGGCCAGCACCTGGCGCAGGTGGTGTTGGGCCCCGAAGGTACCGATGGAACTCATGGTCGCCCCCATGACTCCGGCGGGCTTTCTGTCCCAGAGGTTCTGTCCATAGGGACGGGAGCCCCAGTCGACGGCATTTTTTAAAACTCCCGGAAAGGAGCGATTGTACTCCGGTGTGATAAAAAGAACGGCATCCGCATCGCGGATCATATCCTTGAACCGGATGACGGTGTCGGGGGGATCATTGTCGAGGTCCTGTGAGAAAAAAGGAAGCTTGTTAATCTCAAAAGTCCGCATGGTAATTTCTTTCGGGGCCAGCTCCTCAACCACTTTGAAAAGTTTCCGGTTCAGAGAATTCCGGGCAATACCGCCGACCAGACAAAAGACATTAAATTTTTCCATACGCACCTCCACGCTTTAAAAAAATGTTTATCCTGAAGTGGCCATTAGCCAACATGAGAACAGATGAAGATTGGCAAACCATTTCCCTTAGGGATTTTTGGTCAGAGACTTGCAACCAATTCATCTCAGGAACACTCCAACAAAGGTGGATTTATGGAAATATATGAAGCACTGAAAAAAGACCACGTTGAATTAAAGCAGTTGTTAAACGAGCTCATCGCTCTGAAAGACGATGATGACTATCGTTATGTCCTGGTCGAAGAAATCCGGAACGCTCTTGTGCCCCATTCCCGCGCGGAAGAGTCTGTATTCTACAACACTCTTAGATCTGTGAACGCGGATAAGAATATCGTCTTTCACGGGTACCAGGAACACATGGAAGCGGAAGGCTTACTGCGTACCCTTCAGGTGATGGACAAGATGAACATGGGATGGCGAGCTGTTGCAACGAAACTACTGGAAGCTGTCTCTCACCACATCCAGGAAGAAGAAACAGAGATCTTTGCGGAGGCCCGCAAAGTTTTTACCTCTGAAGAAGCCATTGCCATGTGCGAAGCTTTTGAAGAGTTGAAACCGAAAGTCCTCAAAGAAGGTTTTCTGGGAACGACAGCTGATATGGTTATCAACCTGATGCCTCCACGTCTTGCTGACTCGATCCGGAACTTCGGACAGGGACACCAATCTCACTAAAAAAACGGTAATGCCAGACTCTGTAAGTTTGCAAAGGAAGATGGGAGAAATAAGATTTTTGCATGAAAATCTTAATTCTCCTGTCGCTCCTTGCTACTTCATCCCTTTTTGCCCAATCACGGAACTTCTGTGAAAGAAACCGCGGCGATATTCTCTCTCTGATGGAAGAACCTCTGGCCCGGATCGCTTTTAAAAATGCCGGCGGACTCATGGATGGGGGAGTGTGCTGGTGGCACAGTCGTCTTCAGCGTTCCTCATTCTTTCTCGCCAAATATTCTCCTGATAAAACAAAACCCAATCCTTCGCAAGTTAACGCCATCCTTTCCGGACTCCGGAACATGGACCGGGTCGTGACGATTCCTGGGTATGAGAATTTTGAGGCCTTCACCCGTGATCACCAGGGACAGATTCAGAATCTTCTGAATGACTGGCAGATCTTCGACGGTGTTTATAATTTTCAATGGATCCGCGGAATTTCCGGAAACTCGGCCCTTCCTCCGAAAGACATGGAAATGCGGATGAATTCCGTTTATCAGAGTTTCCGCCAGTCGCCGGCGGCGATGTGGATCCTCGCCCAAATGAAAGGTGTTGTTTCACACGCTTTTCTTGTGATCGGCATGCAGGTCGTGAACGGTGGTTATGATCTGGAGCTGATCGATAGTAATCATCCCCGTGACATTGTCCGCGTCCGTTACCAGACAGGAGACCAGTTTCTCCAGACTGATCGCGGAAGCACGGCCTTTGTTCCTTACGTGGGTTTTCAGGAAGACTTCAGGAAAATTTCCCGCGGGCTCTCAGCTTTCTGTAAAAACAAAACGGACGAGTTAGTTCTCGAGATGAATAACGTCACCCCTGGGGATGTTGAGCTTCCGGTTCGGAGCGAAGATCAATCTGAGTAGACGATCCGTGGCAGTACTTATCTACCATTTTTAAAACGACATCGATATCGACGGGCTTTTTCAAGAAGCCCACCGAGCCTTTGGTATTCGTCTTGTCGGCAACTGCAGAGACAATCAGAACGGGGATCGGGGCCAGGACCGAATCCACCATCACTTTATCGAGAAACTCCCTTCCGTTCATGATCGGCATCATCATATCCAGGAGCACCAGACAGGGCTTAGGAATTTTGTGAAGCAGGTCCAGCGCCTCCAGACCGTTCGTTGCGGCCTGTGCGTGGTAACCTTCTGTTTCAAGCATATCAATCATCGCCGTCCTGATGTCTTCATCATCTTCGACGACCAGAATGGACTGACAGCAATTGGATTTTTCATTCATAGAAACTCCTTAACGTCTTCTCATGTTAACGGCCTTTAAGCGTCGAATGATGGTACCGTGCAACTTGTGAAGGACTTATTCTGGGAGTTAAATGGGAAAAAGAGGTTAGCTTATGAATCACATCCTTATTACCGGAGTTTCCCGCGGAATCGGTCTGGAACTTCTGTCTCAGTCACTGGCAAAAGGTGATCAGGTTTGTGGTGTAGCGCGTGCGCCGGAAGAATCTTCTGAGCTTTCAGCTCTTCAAAAAAAATATCCCGAACAGCTGATGATCGTGAAAGGTGACGTCAACGATCCGGAACTCGGGAAGAAGATGCTGTCTGCGCTCTCATTGTGGAAGTCTCTTGATCTTGTGATCCACAATGCCGGTGTGTATCTGTCAGACTCGCGCGAAGATTTTCAAAAAACGTTTCTCACGAATTCCGTTTCTCCTTATTTGCTCACTCTCGATCTTCTTCCTCTGTTGAAAAAAAGTTCACTTCCGCGCGCGGCTTTCATCTCGAGCCAGATGGGATCCGTGGGAGAAAACTCCTCCGGCGGAAATGTGTCCTACCGTTCTTCCAAGGCGGCACTCAACATGATGGTAAAGTCTCTTTCGATCGATGAATCCTGGCTCACAAGTCTGATCTTTCATCCGGGTTGGGTGAAAACGAGAATGGGTGGGGGAGGAGCTCCTGTGAATCCTCCGGATTCCGCGAAAGGATTATTAAATCTGATTCATGAAAGCGGGAAAAAAGACTCCGGAACATTCCGCACATTTCAGGGAAAAATTCTTCCCTGGTAAAATGTTTTCCGAGCAATCTGCCTCCTGAAATAAATTTAAACGGGCATAATTCCTCTTTTGATGGAGAGTGTCGGGAGCCTTTACGCAGGGTTAGAATTGGCGAGAGGTTTGCTTTCTCAAGCGTGCTTTATGACTCTCTGTCAATGGAGAAGCGCGCATGGTCCAGGTATTCCTAGAAGGTTTTCTTTTGCAGGCAAGTCTCATCATGGCCCTTGGAGCTCAGAATTTATTTGTTCTTGAGTCCGGCATGCGCCGCCACTACCATCTGACGGTTTCCTTCGTTTGCTTCCTTTGTGATCTCACCATCATCATGCTCGGTGTGATGGGTGCAGCGACTCTCTTTCAGCACTATCCGGAATTTAAGATCGTCGTCGGTGTTGTCGGGATTGTTTTTCTCCTTCAATACGGGATCGGAAAACTTCGCACGCCGAAAGAGGACGTTTATCTTTCGGATCTCCTGAAAGAAAAAAACCTTAAGAAGAGTATCCTGCGGGCGATTACTTTCAGCATCCTAAATCCGCATGCGTATCTTGATGGTGTCGTTCTGATCGGAGGGTATTCGTCTAAATACAGCGAACTTCCGATGCGCATGACAGTGGGTCTCGGGGCAGCTGCCTGCTCGCTGGTTTGGTTTCTCGTTCTTTCTTCTGCATCCTCCAAAATGATGCCTGTTTTCCAGAACCCAAGACGCATGAGATGGGTCATGGGAACTGCCGGCGTTTGCCTCATTCTCCTTTCGGCCCGTTTGTCGGTGGATGTTTACGGATGGCTGCTGGAAATGAATCACCCGGGAATGTCGATTTCCGGCACGATTACCAACGTTTCACCCTAGGTTTTCCCCATGACAGGCAGGAATAGTTTCGCCTAGACTATTTCTATACTTAAACCGGGGATTCTCATGCGTTTTCTTCTTCTTTCACTGTTATTCAGCTCCTTTGCCTTCGCGGGCAATCCAATTGTGGTGATGGACACCACCATGGGAAGCATCGAGATTGAACTGAACGAAGAGAAAGCACCCGTGACCGTGAAAAACTTTCTGGCGTACGTCGACAGCAAGTTTTACGACAAGACCATTTTCCACCGCGTGATCAATGGTTTCATGGTCCAGGGCGGAGGCTTTGAAGAAGGTCTCAAAGAAAAGAAAACCCGCGCGCCGATTATCAATGAAGGGAAAAACGGACTTCGTAATGACGAAGGAACCATTGCGATGGCGCGCACAGGAGATCCGAATTCCGCTACAGCTCAGTTCTTCATCAACGTGAACAACAATGACAGTCTGAACTACCCGCAACCTGACGGTCACGGTTACGCTGTCTTCGGAAGAGTGACGAAGGGCATGCACGTAGTGAACAGGATGAAGATGGTGAAAACCGGAACTCTCGGGGGATATGAAAACGTTCCGATGGATACCGTCATGATTAAATCTGTCCGACGTCTGGAAGCTGCCCCAGCTGCTGCAGCTCCTACGGAAGCAAAAGTCGAAGCGACACCAGCTCCGGCACCGAAGAAATCTTCGAAGAAAAAATCCTCTAAGAAAAAGTGACCAGGAAAATCAAGCCGGAGCTCGTCTGCGAGCTTCCGGTCCACGCCGCCAGTGGTCTGGTCATCACCCGTGATCACTTTTATATCGTTGCCGATGATGAGCTTTCCCTTCTGATCAGAGACAAGAAGGGGAAGTGCTCGCTTTATGTTCTTTGGGAAGGGGAGCTTCCGGAAGACGTGATGGAGCGGAAAAAGATCAAGCCTGACCTCGAGTCGCTTTTTCTTTTTGAAGACAAACTCTACGCTGTTCCCTCGGGCTCGAAGAAAAACCGGACGATGGGAGCAAGGATCAAACTCGATTCTTCCGGTAAGATCCTCGGTCATGAGGACGCAGACTTCGAAGGCCTCTTTAAGAAACTGAAGACCGAGATCGATGACCTGAATATCGAGGGCGCTTTTTCTCACGGGAAAGATCTTTTCCTGTTTCAGCGGGGGAATGGGAAAGAGGGCATCAATGCCATGATCACGGTCAAAGACTGGCCCTCGACGAAATTCTCTGTGAAGGAAATCAAACTTCCTCTTCATAAAAATGTTCCGCTCACGATTACCGACGCCACCATGGTTGAGGATGAGATTTATTTCCTTGCTGTCGCAGAAGCTACGGAGTCAACGTACCTCGATGGAGAAATCCTCGGCGCCTTCTTCGGAAAACTCCGGAAGGGTGAAGCCCAGGACCTTACCCAACTCGACATGAAAGGGAAACCTGAAGGTCTGGCCTCTCATTCCGACGGATATTTCTATATCGTCACTGACGATGATTCCCGGGACATTCCTTCGCGGCTTCTTCGTTTTCAACTCTAGCCATTCTTATTGAATTCTTCTTCTTCCTTTTCATCCGGAACGTCGTAACGATTCTCGAGCATTTCTTCCTGGCGCTCTTCTTCATTCTGACGGGGGCTTTCGAATTCCTCATCCGGTGTAAGCTGATTCACGGTCGCGCCGGTCTTTCCTGCCGCTTCTCCCATGCTGGAATCCAGTGGACTCCCAGGGGAGATATCTATCTGCGCGTAGACGGGAAGTGAAAGGAGAAGTGAGAACAAGAGATATTTCATAAAACCCTCCGCGTATATTTTCTCATTGCGGAAGAGGAGGAGGTTTAAAACTTTCCGCAAGATAGGAGAGCAGGAAACTTCAATATGATTGAGAGAATCTTTAGTCAGATGGCCTTCCTCATCTTGGATAAAATCTGTCCGGTCTCTATGCCATAGGAGGGCAAAATGAAGTTTCTTACGGTGCTGCTACTCTTCGTCACCACAGTCCATGCGGAGAGAATTTCCACCCGCATTCATAGTATCGATCGTTCAACCGACGGAAAAAATCCCCATCTGATTAAATTTGAAAACGGCAGGGTCGGATTTGTTTCATCGGAAGATAAAGCCTCTCTCACGGGCCTCTTTGAGGCCCACCAAAAGGGTGAGTGGATGGAAGCGGATCTTGACCGGAAAGGAAATTTCCTGGGAGCTTCTCAGATCGCGGAACCGAAAAGTCGGAACCTGGAAGATCCGGATCCGCGTCCTGCACCTACTTCGTATACTCCGACCAATCTTTCTTCGTTGACTGAGGCCACGGCCATCTTCGGGAACATGAGACGAAGCGGTTCAGGTCAGTGCTACAACCGCGCTCACGTCTGGACCTATGAAGAATTCAACCGCTCGGGTCTTTGTTCGATGAAGCTCTTCATGTTTTTCACCCGCTCCTACATTTATCAATACCGTTACAAATGGTGGTTCCACGTCACTCCGATGACCTATGTGAACGGGACTGCGATGACGCTCGATCGCGCTTTCTTCCGGGGACCGGCGACAGTCAAAACCTGGACGGATAATTTCATCTATTCGAAGCGCAACTGCCCGGTCATTAATAAATATTCGTCTTACCGTGATCATCAGGATACTGAGCACTGCTACCTTCATCCCGCGACGATGTATTTCTGGCAGCCAAGGGATCTGGAAAACTACGAACTCACGGGGTACGAGAAAAAACAATTCAATAGCTCTGAGATCAGCCATGCGTATTGGAATGCTTTCTGATAATATGAGGTCATGAAAGAATTTAAGCTCGAGGGCGGTGAGTTCATCGCCCTCTGTGATCTCATGAAGGCCTCTCACCTGACGGAAAGTGGGGGAGTCGCCAAACACCTCATCGCCGAAGGACAAGTGAAAGTCGACGGAGCGGTGGAACTCAGAAAGCGCTGTAAGATCCGCGTAGGACAGGTCGTCGAGTTTCAGGGAAAACAAGTCAAAGTGATCTGAGGCTTAGGCCAATTTTCAGTTGTTGAATTCCCTTCCATTCCCTAGAGTCCCCGGCGGAGGTCATCATGACAAACGCTGGATTTCTCGGGATCAGTCTCCTCGCTTATGCTTCCTGGCAGGCGATTCAATTTCTCGATGAGAAAACGACCCGGATCTGGGCCAAACCGGGATTTCACCGTTATTCCCCAAGACCGACTCAGGAATCTCTCAAAAAAAATCGCTCCTGCTCGAACTGTTCTTCTTATAGAGGTCACGAGGATTTTCTCCATTCGGGAATCTGCCTTCACACAGACTGGAAAAACTCCCTGAAAACTTCTGAAGTCATGGTGAAGCGGGAGGGGAGTTGCGAACTTTGGCATAAAATTTCTCCTCGTCGGGAGGGGGATAGAGCACTTCTTCCGGATCCGTCACTCTTTTCTGAATCCGCATCTGAGCTTGGCGCCTCTTACCACCTCATTTAAATTGCGACCACCGGAGAAAGAATCTCAATGGCGTTCATTTGCGCTCTTCTTCCTGGTTCTGGCGGCTTTTTTTCGCGTGAATCTGCTCGAAGCGGTTTTGTGATGTCTGAACCGCATGGGTCGGAGCATTTTCTTTGGATTCTATTTTCTCTTTATCCAGGGCCGGTTTTCTTGCGGGTGGAAAATCCAGTTTTTTGGTGGCCGCCATCGCGACCGGGATCAGAAATAGAATAATTAAACTTATCTTCACGGTGACCATCCTTTGTCCCTGTCATTTTAAAGCTTCAAAGAGAGCATCTCATATTGAGTTATCCTTAAATTTACGAGCGCACTCCGTTAGACGTATCTAAGGAAGTAAGTGAGGTAACAAATGAGTCATGCGAAGCCTGAAACCGAAAAGAAAATTGACGTGAAAGAATCCTGGGACGTGAATTTCTGGTGCGAGGAACTGAATCTTCGGACCGAAGAGCTGAAGGAAATCGTGAGGACTGTGGGTCCACAGGTCCACGACGTGCGGGTTCATCTCGCTAAAAAACTCATGCTGATCGATCCCCACGCGAGAGCTTACTAAAATAAGGGACCTTCGGGTCCCTTAGTCGACTTTTTCTGTTTATCTTCCCGCTGAATCATGAAATCATTCAGGGCATAAACCCTTAATCAAAGGTTCGTTATGTCTACTCCGTTCAAGCCTTTCGTGGCCGCTTCCGAGCGCCTGAAAGAGTTTTCACTGGGGCCCATCATCATGGGTGTCATCCTGGGAATTCTCTTTGGTGCCTCTTCCCTTTATCTGGCGCTGAAAGTCGGGATGACCGTGTCCGCGTCGATTCCTGTTGCCGTTCTTTCGATCACCCTTTTCAAAGGGCTTTCGAAAATGTTCGGTTTCCGCAAGGCAACCATTCTTGAGAACAACATGGTTCAGACAACCGGATCTGCCGGTGAGTCGATTGCCTTTGGTGTCGCCGTGACGATGCCAGCTCTTCTCATCCTCGGTTACGATCTAGATCTCGGCCGCATTATGACAGTATCGATCCTCGGAGGACTCATCGGAGTTCTCATGATGATTCCTCTTCGTCAGGCGCTCATTGTGAAAGAACACGGAAAACTTATTTATCCGGAAGGCACGGCCTGCGCGGAAGTTCTCATCGTCGGTGAGAAAGGCGGCTCAAGCGGCAAGATCGTTTTCGGCGGATTCTTCCTGGGTCTCATTTATAAATTCTTCAACGTCGGCATGCACCTCTGGAAAGATGTTCCGGAAAAAGTATTTTCCTTCTTCAAGGGCTCAGCCGTTTCCGCCGAAGTTTCACCGGAACTTCTGGGTGTGGGATATATCATTGGACTTCGGACCGCTGCGATCATGATGGGTGGGGGAGTACTTTCAAGCTTCGTTCTCATTCCGATGATCTCTCTTTTCGGGGGAGCTCTCACGGAGCCGCTTTTCCCTGCGAAAGTTCTCATCAAAGATATGGAGATTCACGATATCTGGAGAAACTATGTTCTCTACATCGGTGCCGGCGCCGTAGCTGCGGGCGGGATCATTTCTCTCTTCCAGTCTCTTCCGACCATTATTCACGGGGCAAAATCCGGTCTCAAATCAGTGATGGGTGCAAAAGGACCTGTCGTTGAAAAGACCCGCACAGAAGATGATCTTCCGATCAGCTTCGTGATCATCGGGACACTTCTCATGGTGGGAGCTCTCTGGTTTGCGCCAGCTCTTCACATCAACTTCCTTTCAGCGATCATGATTGTCCTCTTCGGCTTTCTCTTCGTGACAGTTTCCTCACGCCTCACGGGGGAAATTGGCTCTTCATCCAACCCGATCTCGGGGATGACAGTGGCGACTCTTCTTTTAACGTGTCTCGTTTTCCTTGCTGTCGGATGGATCGGACCTGAACATCGTGTCGGAGCACTTTCGATTGCGGCCGTTGTTTGTATCGCTGCTTCGAATGGCGGAACAACGTCGCAGGATTTAAAAACAGGTTACCTCGTGGGTGCAACTCCGAAGTATCAGCAGATGGGGCTACTCATTGGTGCCGTTACTTCTGCGATCGTGATCGGGTACTCTCTGAAACTTCTTAACGATGCTTCAACTGTTTACTCGAAGAAAGTTCCTGCCTATACCGTGAACGTTTCTGAGCTCAAGGAAAAGCAGAAGGTCGGAGGTCCGGAAGGGCGTCTCGATTCAGCTGAGTACTATGTGTATCAGGTGACGGAGCAGTCGGCACCGGAAGTGCTTGCGGCCCTCACTCCCGGAAAATATCTCGTGAATGATGCCGGAGCTGTGACTTATCTCGTGGATCCAGGGATCAACGGATCTCTTAATAAGCGCGACGACGGAACATCGGTCACAAAATACGAAGCTCCGAAAGCGCGTCTCATGTCTCTCATCATCGACGGAATTCTCACCCAGAAACTTCCATGGGGACTCGTTCTTCTTGGTGTGTTCCTTGCCGTTGTTCTTGAACTCTGCGGAATTTCCGCTCTTCCCTTTGCCGTCGGAGTTTACCTTCCGATCGCGGCCTCTGCTCCGATCTTCGTCGGAGGTGTTGTCCGCTGGCTCGTGGAAAGAAAGAAATCTGTTAACGAAGCTCACCAGGATTCTGAAACCGGTCCGGGCATTCTCTTCTCATCAGGCCTTATTGCTGGTGGTGCGATTGCCGGAATTCTTCTCGCTCTGACTCAGGTGCTGGAAGGAGTGGCAGGGAAAATGGACTTCAGCGCAGCGATGGGATCTCTCGGAACATCGGACTTGTTCTCGCTTGTGATCTTCCTTGCGATGGCAGGTGTGCTGTTTGCGATAGGCAGAAGAAAACCAGAATAAGATTTACTCAAAGAGGGCTCCTTCGGGAGCCTTTTTTTGGAGCAATTTTGGAAAGTGACAATAAAAAGGTTACTGAGAAAATTCGTAGTAGTTTGGTAAATCTTTCAGCCTTACTCGTCCTGGGATTTGTAGGCCTAATCATTGGATATTTTGCGACGACTTTTTGGTTACATGACTTCAGCATTCATTCTCTTCAAATAGATAGATGCCTGGATAATAGTGGTTGCTGGGATTATTTAGAGAACGTTTGTCGTAAAGAAGAAACGAACGCTCAAGTCCTTTGCACTAACAGCAGGAAATAGTTTTCCTATATATGCCCTTTTCAAGTTCTCAGCGAACCTTTTCAATTCACATTCAACTTGAAAAGGGCACTTCTTGAATGAAGTGGGGTTTAATCTATCAATCTTGAATTGGGCTGAGGTCCCTGACCATCGTCGACTCCGCGGCATCCTGCCGCCGTCGAAATACTGGTCCCGCAAGCTGCGCTTGCTTCCTGACCGAGCCTCTTACTTAGCGATTAATTCCGAAGGCATTGGTGTAAGCGTGATTCACTTCCCAATCAATGAACTTCTTCTTCTCAACTCCTGAGCGGTCAAACGCTTCAAGGTCTTTCGGCTGCCAGAAGAAAATGGATTTCTTGATCACGTAACAATCGTCTTCACCCGGGTGTTCCGAGTAGTCCGTGTACTTCGTCACGACTTTACACTCGGCCTGGTTTCTCATGAACTTGTCCGTCCAGAGTTTGAACTTCAGTGGGTACTGCGTGAATGCAGGATCCATGATGCGTTCAACGATTTCACCATTGAGTTTCACGAGAGCGTAAGGAGCCGTATGAAACCACCACGGGAAATTATAGCGCTGGATATAGGAATCAGCGAAAAAGAGAAACGCTTTCTGTAAGTAGCGCTGAGAGTAGGTCGCTTCTTCGAAGGCCCAGACGTGCGAACGATCGTAGCACTGGGATCCATTCACCCAGTTTCTTCTCATGCCGTTTAAGACATCCGTGGCCATGCCATATGTTGGGTAAACTGTAGGCGTGTAATTGAGCTCAAAGCGGGATTTATTTCCTGAGACGACCGGAGCTTCATCCATATAGCCGAGGATGCGAACCCGAGACAGAACAGAGTATGGAGAAAGATCGCCATCAATCACGGCATGAGTAAGTGTCTGAGGTTTAATCTCCGGAGCATCGGCTTCGTTCCAGAATCCGACTCGTCCATCGGTGATCTTGATGATCCACTCACCGTCAGTGTCAGTTTTCTTTACAACGGAATGAACTTCGAGAATTTCCGCAAAGGAAAAAGAAGAAAATAGGAGAGAAATCAGAACGATAAATTTCATACAACCTCAATTTGAGGAGTCTATATCCGCTGAAGAATGGATCGTCACGTCATTTTCGGGGTATTAGCGAATCTCTAATCCCAGGAAATTCGAGAATCCGGCCTTAGGTACCAGATTTTTCGAAGAGCGTGCATCCGATTGATAGCTTCTGGATCTCTTCTCTTTCATCATTTGCGATGAGAGAGTCGTGAGACTGAGGGCAAATCCGGCCACGAGACACATTACTAATTTCATGACGAACTCCTTATAAGCTCCGAAACGTTGCCCATTCTTGCATAGAGGTTCATGAAACCGGGAGTTAATATCTCTTGAGATTACGGAAGTGCGTGCGCAAAAAACTAAGCTTTGCTTAATAGAGACCGGGGAACATCCTGGAGGCCAGATCACGTACTATATATCCCACAGCATAAGGTACAGAATTCGGCCGCGCTTCTGTGGCCGCAGCATCGTGAACAAATCCCAGTTTGTGAATCCATTCGTGCGTGAGGTTGTCGGCGACTTTGTAAGGCGAGAAGGTGTTGAAGTATTTCGTGTTCATCCAGATGCGTGTGGAATCGGGATAGGTGTAACCGATCGTTGATGAGTTCTCGTAGTAGAGCTCAAGCTCCACATCGAGTGTGAAGTTCTTCGCCGGTGAAACCCTTTCTGAAGCAATGATGATCCGCTCGTAAATCTGAAGATTCGTTAGTCCATTGTTGTTGGCGAATGTCTTCACGCCATTCACGGTGTGATTCACAACGGCGTCCTTGAATTCCTGAGAGGAGATCACGCGTTTCACGAGATCTGCTGCATCTTCTACTTTCTCTCTTTGTGAATCATTGAAATTTACCAGAAGAAGACTGGTCTCAAACCTCAGGGCCTCGGGAGGAATGGCCCCGTCTTCCGTTGTATCTAAAGAAAAGAGATTCGCCTCACAGACCATGTCCTGACAGCCACTCTTTCCCCCGGACTTACCGCAGGAAATGAAAATCAAAAGAATGAGGAAGGAAAAAAATTTCATCAGTACTTCGCCGCCAGTTCTTCCACCAGATATCCGATGGCATAAGGAACTGAGTGGTCGCGGCTGGTGGAATAGGATGTGGCGTGACCGAAGCCGACTTTGTGAAGCCACTCATGCGTGAGATTGTCCGCGACTTTCCCGGGCGTGTATTTGTCGAAATACTTTGTGTTCATCCAGATGCGGCCCGAGTTCGGGTACGTGTAGCCGATGGTGGTCGTGGCCGCGTAGTAGAGTTCAAGCTCCACATCCATGGTGTTATTCTTCGTGGTGTTTCCCATCTTCTCTGCACCCTCAAGGATCTTCCGATAAATTTCCTCATTGCTGAGGCCACCGTTATCAACAAATGTTTTTTGTCCGTTGTAAGTGTAACTCAGGACCCGGGTGCGGAACTCATCAGAGGCGATGACTTTCCTGATAAGGGTCACGGCTGTTTTGACTTTCGCTTCCTGTGCCTCATTGAAATTCACGAA